>CAWLBR010000006.1:0-39825 GCA_963855085.1 Gammaproteobacteria bacterium | reverse complement strand
TGGCCAGTGAAGCGGGCTCATTTGTTAACGCAACGATACTGCCTGTAGATGGTGCCATTCACGCTGCCGCCCTATAAGAAAAAATAACTACTCCATTAAAGCAGGTCCCACTTCGGGCCCCTGAGAACAGCGATTCATAGCGTCAAAAACGCTAGTGATACTGATTTTTAGGCATCACTTCCATATCAGCAAACTGCGAACACTTTTAACCGTATTCAATAGACCTTTCCTCGCCTGCCCATTTCCTATAAATTTCAGGTAACTCAGTAACACCCAAAGTCGCTCTTGAGTGCAGCTTCATCAACTTCCCCAAAGGTGCGAAGCTCAAATGCTCTGATTTCTGAACATGAACAGCCTTTATCAGTGCTTCCTAACGCACCAGATGAACTAACTGAGTACATAGCTTTTCCACTTGTTTGGCAAGACCATTGTCCGTCACTACAAGATGAAAGGCAAAGGACTGTGACTGCAATTACCAAGACTGTCTTCATGTTGGTTGTTCCTCTGTTGATTCTAATTAGGTACTGGTAATGTAAGAGGTGCTAGTTCAACCTTCACACTTGAGGCTGCTATAGCGTACACCTACTGCTAGTCTTTTAGGGTCTAGCCCCGCAGGGTAACTATACTGACCTTTGTTCTTAGTCTTCCTGTATAGCCTCTAATTGATGAGCTCCTAGTAGTTGTTCTTTGTTAGAAGCCATTCGTTGTGTCGCTTAAGTCTCTTGTTATAACCTTCTGTTCTTTTATAGCTTGGAATAGCCTCATAGCTGTAGTCCAAAGTATTAGCTCTATCCATGTTCTTAAAGGCTTGTATTTGATCACTTCCTACACCTTCTTGATCCACATTAATCTTGAAGCTATTTAGCTCTTCCGCTACAGCGTCGTTCATTACTCTTCTCAACTCACCAGAGTGGTGCTCTTGAGTGATATAAGAATCATGAACTGTTAATACTGGTATGTTCTTCTTGGTGAAATGGTTGATAACTCTAGCAGTGATTCTGCCATCCACTTTCATTAACTCTACGCCTTTGTCTGTGCATATAGAGTCTGCTATTGCCGGGTGCTTCTCTTTAAAAGCTTCGAGTAGTAGTTCTAGTTGTTTGTCCTTTAGCGACTTCTCAACACTGCCTGTCTGTTGGTCTTGTCTGAAGGCTGAAAAGGCTGCTTTAGGACTTTTAGCATTTATGCCCATGAGTGCTAAGCCTTTAACAATCTTCCTTTGTTCTGCGTCTGTGAAGTCTAATAGATTGTCCAATGTGTACGGATCTCTTTGTGGCTCTAACCCTTGAAGACCATAGAGAAGATTGATGTGAAGCCCTGAGTAGTCTTGTTCAATAGTAGCTTCGTCATTGATGTGTATTGGCTTCCGCCAGTCTTCCTTGATACTTTGCCACCAACCTCCATGGAACCTACCGCCTAGATTCCAATCAGCCCTGTAGAAGATCCTTCTCACGAACTTGTTATCTTGAGAGAGTTTGACTCTCCTAACCTTGATTTCACCAGCTTTCTTGTCCCAGTAGGGTTGTTCTAAAACTGGCTCTTCTCTCGTTGGAATATCGATAAAGGTTCGCCATAACAAAGTGTTGTATTCTTGAAGCTGCTGTCTCATTGACTCTATAGGTTCAAAGTCTGTGTCTTGGTAATCAACCTGAATACGCTTCTTCTTGTCGTTGATGTAGTCATAGTTGCTAAGGACGATCACTTCTTGGTTAGGCTGTTCTTCCGTCAGATCAAATAGCGTTAGATCAGTTTCGTTAAAGATTGCTGCTAGTTTGGCTGAGGCTCTTATACGGGTTGTTTGGCCTGAACTCTCTGTACCTGTTTTCTTATCTAATAGACCTGCTTCATAAGCCTGATTAACAACATCAATCATTTTGGCTGAGATGAATAAGGCGTTATATCTAGGGTTTTCTCTATAGGCAGATTTGGTCATCCCTAACCCAACAGACAACTCTGGGTCGTCTAACCACGCTACGTAAAGGTCTAGCAGCAGTACTTTAAATTGCTTCTTGGGTTCTGACTTGGCTTTGTTGCCTTTGCCACCTTCTGGAAAGGCTTCTACAAAATATTGATTCCAAACTGTGTCACGCAGCTTTGCCGCTTCTGGATGGCTAGACCAGCGATGAACGTCTAGTGGTCTGGAGTGGTGTGGGTTAATTTCAGTCATTGGCTTCGGAATCAGTCAGCGACTGAGCCTTTTCAATCAGAGCAGGATCGTCTGAAACGTGGTGATATTTGATGTAGTGGGCTTTCTTGTCTTCTGTATTCATGGTGCTATTGAAGCACACAAGTTACCAAGAGCCCACGCGGCGAATATAATAATTTGGCAGATAAAAGTCAGTAAAGAAAGGCCAAATACAGACCCGCCCAGAGCGCAATATAGGCCGTTCTAGGGCTCTTCTCAGCCTTCCTATCAGCTCTATAAACCCAGTAATAACGAGCTTCTCAAGGCGATATGGTGCGTGCTACCGGGTGCTATGGAGTAGGGTTGGCGGTGTAGACTGAGGAGTGGTTAAATAGGGTGTATATCGTACCTGTTTGGACTCTCACTCTTCCTATTTTAGTGGTTTGTCACCGACCCAAAATACTTGACTCAAGAGCCTCAAGGATAGGCAGGATTGCTTTTGTCGTTTTTTGTATGTATCCATCTGTTACATTGCTAACAGCGTGATTTAAGAGCAGCCCTATCTGATCCCGACTAAACCCATGCTCCGAGGCTATGGTTGCTGCAGTTCTCCTTAAGTCATGCGCCGTGAAATTGATGCCAGTCGATGCTACTAACCTCTTAACCACAGAGGACATTGAAGAATAGCTGCCCCCTTTTCCGGGAAAGACCCACTCAGAATCAGACCTATTACGGGCCAGTAATCTTGCAATACTTTCAGTGATCGGCAGCGTATGGTCAACCCCATTCTTAGTGTCGGTTACCGTATATGTAGTGGCTGTAACATTGCTCCATCGAAGGGTTTTTACCTCTTCTAAGCGCAACCCAGTCACTATGAGAAAATATACGAAGTCAGCTTCATCCGCGCTCAATTTGCCTTTGTAATCATAATGCGAGGCTGTAGTAAGCTCGTCAAAGATCAGTCTTCTCTCTTCTTCGTTAAGAAATCGGTCACGCGCTTTGAGTCGCACTCTCGCACGCTTATCTTTAAGAACGAGTACAGGGTTACCATCAGGTAGCAGCCGCTTACCGTTGACCGTATCGTTAGAGTAGCTGTTCATAATTGCTGACAGATATCGCATGGCTTTCTGTGCATCAGCTAACCCTCTTGGATTAGCCTTTTCAGGCTGGAGCTGCCTCTTCGCAATTCCACTCTGGATGTCCACATATCGATTGACGATATCCTGTCTAGATATTTGCCTTAACTGAAGACTAAACCAATCTTTAAAAGACCTACCCAAGACTTGGCGGTAGGATTTTATCGTGGAGGGTTTTAATTCACGAAGAGCCAGATAAGCATCTATGGCGTCACTAAGTGTCACTCCAAGCTGCGCGTCAGTATCTCTGAATAACTTTGATTGAGTATTTGGATTAACACCTTCGGCAAGTAATGCTAGCTTGTCTCTGGCCAACCTTCGGGCTTCTCTGACTGAGATTACATCTACACGCCCGAGAGTAACGGTGACTGGTTTATTAATGCCGCGCTGCTTTGCCTTAACAACCCATTTGTTGCCAGTGACTCGTTCGCGCTGATATAAACCCTTGAGCTGACTATCTGAAATAAACATTTTTGCACCGAAGGTAGTCCATAAGTAGCCCAACAGTAGGGCTGACTGGATATAGAGTCAACGGATTTATGCTAAGTCATTGATTTATAATGGTGCCCGGGGTCGGACTTGAACCGACACGGTGTTGCCACCGAGGGATTTTAAGTCCCTTGCGTCTACCAATTTCGCCACCCGGGCATGTAACTAGGTGGGCTTTCAAACATCTTTGCTGGCTGATAATTCTGCCAGTCTTTCAGACTGGTCTTGCGGTCGCTACCGGCGTCCTGCCTAACGCGACACTCGAGCATCCTGCTCATCGTCTACCAATTTCGCCACCCGGGCATGTAACTAGGTGGGCTTTCAAACATCTTTGCTGGCTGATAATTCTGCCAGTCTTTCAGACTGGTCTTGCGGTCGCTACCGGCGTCCTGCCTAACGCGACACTCGAGCATCCTGCTCATCGTCTACCAATTTCGCCACCCGGGAGTGTAACTAGGTGGGCTTTCTACTCAAACCAAACAATCGACCGCCGCTGCTTGAGCGGCCGAAATTATACCTGATCAAAATCTCAAATGGGAAACAATCATGCGCTTTTTGGGGCTTTTTTACGCCCCAACTTTTAAGCGCTGGCGTTGGACCTGCGCAGCCAGATTGCTTGAACAATTACTCCTACCACGTAGGTGGCCGCAAATGCCATATAAAAGCCTAGCAGCAAGGGGTCTGCAACATCAGTTACCACTGGATCGTTGACCGGCAAGCGTCTCAAACCATCGGTGATCGCTGGGATCATATGGAATAGGAAGGTGGCTGAGTAGCTAGCTGCCTGAAGATATGGGGATAGTCCGCCGACAATTCGTTTTTTCTCAGCGAGCCAGCCTACAACTACGGCTAGTAATGTGGCGACCGCCAGCAAATGAGCAATATTAAAGCCGCCATTTTGGAAGATGGTTAGTGCGGAGATGGCGGTTATTAAGGTCGCTATCAAGTAGACCTGGCCGGATTTGGTAGTCGATTTAATGATTTTGTGTTTTGCGATGGTGTAGATGACTGAACCGATGGACAGGATGCCCAGTATTGTGTGGAACCAGCCGACTAATGTGATTTCTGCCATGGGGATATTCTCTGCTTATTATTGTAATTATGGATTTGAGCGAGATTTTAGCAGAAGTACTGGGGGTTTGGGGGAACTATTGGCATTAGCTAGGCTAATTGATATCAAGTGGAGAAATGGAGGCGCCGGTCGGAATCGAACCGACGATCGCGGAGTTGCAGTCCACTGCATTACCACTTTGCTACGGCGCCTATAAAAACATTTCAACTTCAAACTTAAACAGTGCTGAACTCAGTACCCTTTAAGAGGCCGCTATTCTAGGCATTACCAGCAATAAATCAACTGATTATCGCCCTGATCTCACTTACTTGTCGTTGTGCCACTCAATTGCGGCCAAGCGGCGCGCAGATAGTGGATCATTGACCAGAGGGTTAGCGCTGCGGCGATATAAATGGCGATAAATCCGAGATTGGTAAGCAGTTCATTTTCTGGCTTGGCGGCCAGCAGCACGGCAATGGCGACCATCTGTACCCAGGTCTTCACTTTGCCGATCATGGCTACGGCTACGGTGCCGCTATAACCCATCTCGGCCATCCACTCGCGCAGTGCGGAGATTACGATTTCTCGGCCGATAATAATTATCGAGGCCACCGAAAACCAAGGACTTGAGTGTACTTCAAGCAGCATCACCATGGCGGCTACCACAATCAGCTTGTCGGCAACCGGATCAAGGAAAGCACCAAAGGGCGTGACCTGATCGTATTTGCGTGCCATATACCCATCTACCCAGTCGGTCGCTGCTGCCACACCAAACACGGCGGCGGCGATCAGGTTGTGCCACTCCCATGAGGTATAGTAGATAGCGATGAACACTGGTATTAAGCCAATGCGCAGCAGGGTCAGTATGTTAGGCAGATTCCACATGTAATTGTCTTCTGTTGGCGATAATGGGTTCGCGTATTGATCGTCTCGATCGTCTTGATCGTACGGCGAATCTAAAAGTCAGTCATTGTACAGTGCGCTGTAAATCTCATCAGCAACCTTTTTGCTGATATTGGGTACTTTCATCAAATCAGCGACGCTGGCTTTTTGTACTTCGCGGATACCACCGAAGTGTTTGAGGATATCCCGGCGCCGAGTTGGACCCACTCCAGGAATGCCCTCAAGTGGTGAAGTACGACGTTTTTTATCGCGACGCGCCTTGTGTCCGGTGATGGCAAAGCGGTGGGCTTCATCGCGGATCTGCTGAATCAGATGCAGCGCGGCCTGCTGAGGCCGGGCGATTACACGGTTGTTCTGGTCTGCCAGGATCAGGGTTTCAAAGCCGGCTTTGCGCGTGGTGCCTTTGGCTACCCCTAAAATCATTACACCCACTACGCCCAGATCGGCGAGTACTTCTTTGGCTATACCAATCTGACCTTTACCGCCGTCAATCAGCAGGATCTCGGGTAACTTGCCCTCGCCTTTCATCAATCGGGTGTAGCGTCTTCTAATAGCCTGTTCCATAGCGGCATAGTCATCGCCACCGGTAATACCTTCAATATTAAAGCGGCGATAGTCGCTTTTCACTGCGCCACTGCCGTCGAAGACCACGCAGGAGGCAACCACTGCCTCACCGCTGCTGTGGCTGATATCAAAACATTCAATGCGCTCGGGCAGGCTCTCCAGTTCAAGAGTTTCGCGCAATGATTCCATGCGTTTTTCTTGGCTTTGTTTTGAGGCCAGCTTGCCTGCGAGATTTTGTTCGGCGGTGCGCTCGGCCAACTCGATCCACTTGGCGCGAAAGCCCCGTACTGAGTGACGAATTTCAAGCTTACGCTGGACTTGCTGCACTAGGGCATCGGTAAGGGTCTCGGCGCTATCGATTTCAGCGTTAAGCAAAATTTCTTTGGGCAGATCTGGACGTCCACCGCCAGCCAAATAGAGCAGCGGCAGAAAATCATCTAAGAGTTCGCCGACGGTCTGGGCCAGTGGCGCTTTCGGGTAATAACTACGGCTGCCAAGAATACGCCCTTGACGAATATAGAGCATATGCACACAGGCTTGGCCGTTACTGATGGCGCCGGCCACTACATCAATGGTGCCCTTACCCTTTTCGATTACCTGTTGAGTTTGGATCTGTCGCAGTGCAGCAATCTGGTCGCGAGTCTCGGCGGCCTTTTCAAAAGCTAAAGCCTCGGCGGCTTTGACCATATCTACCTCTAGCTGCTTGAGGATTTTATCGCCCTTGCCGTCCAGGTAGAGGCGCGTGACATTCACATCTGCGGCATAGTCTTCAGGACTCACAAATTCCACACAGGGTGCGGTGCAGCGTTTAATTTGATATTGCAGGCAGGGGCGCGAGCGGTTGCTAAAGAAACTGTCTTCGCACTGGCGCACCTTAAAGGTCTTCTGCAGGAAACTCATGGTTTCGCGGACTGCATAGACGCTGGGAAACGGGCCAAAGTAAGTGCCCTTGGCTTTTTTTGCGCCGCGATGAAAGGCTAAACGTGGCCATTTATCTTTGTCGGTGAGCAGAATATAGGGGTAACTTTTGTCGTCGCGCATCAAAATATTAAACGGCGGACGACGCTGCTTAATCAGATTGTGCTCGAGGATCAGAGCTTCGGTTTCAGTCTCGGTAACTGTCACATCGATCTGTTCGATGCGCTTGACCAGAGCCGCGGTTTTTGGGCTTAGGCCGGTCTTGCGGAAATAACTGCTAACTCGGTTCTTGAGGTTCTTGGCTTTACCCACATAGAGTATTTCCCCCTCGGCATTGAACATCTGATAGATGCCCGGCCGCTGGGTCAATGATTTGAGAAATGTTGGGGGGTCAAATGCCATGTCGGGATTGTAGCGGTTTTTCCCGTAAAAGGGAGCTAAAGGCGCTTATAAGAAGCACTTATGAAATGCGCTTATGAAAAGCGCTTATTACCGGCTTTACAGTACTGCATCTCCCCGCGCTCGACACTGAAATCCCGATCCAACACTGTGCTGACAAAATGCCATTGATTGGTCATGGCTTCTGGGGTCAATGTCATCTCTGACCAGCCGCGCCGGGCTGTGTCTACGGCAAATAGCTCAACACTGGCATCCTGTATTGCCTTGCCCAGTTCAGCTGGGTCTGTGGGCAGATAGGTCTCTAGCCCAGGACTGCTGACTCCAGGGGTACCAACTTCAACGCCCATGGCCTGGCCACTGCTGTCCGCAAGATTGAAGGCCCAGGCGTTGTGCGTATCACCCGCCAATACCACTGGGTTGGTGCCATGCTCGGCAAAACTGCTAAACACGCGATCTCGGCAAACGGCGTAACCATCCCAGGCATCGAGATTAAACGGCATTTCAGCCGGCGCCAGCACCTTCATCATCTCCATTATTTCACGAACATAAGGTTCGGCCTGATCAATTTTAAGCTGCTCATCAGTTAACACTGGGAGTTGTAACTTACCCATTAAGACCTGTTGGCCAATAACCTGCCAGGTGGCGCCGCGCTGCTTGCTGGCCTTTAATTCGCTGTCGAGCCACTGCTCTTGATCGGCTCCGAGAATCGTCCTGCTGGGCTCAACCAGGGCCTGCTGTTTAAAGCGCCGACTGTCCGGCAGGTAATACCAACCCTGCGGCAAGGTCTCGGTAGTGAGGTCTTTAATAGTTGCATAGTCATTCACGGGGGTTGGCGTTCCCGAGGTGAAATCAAAGGGCATGGTGATGCGCACAAGCTGATCCGCTGGCAGGCTTTCACTTAGCTGAGCAAAAACCTCCTCACTGATCAAGCTGCCCTGCCCTGAGGCTGACAGTTGAAATAAAGCTGAGTGCATGGGCAGATCTTTGGCGTAATCCAAGGGTCGATCGCGACCGTGAAGGCGTGTATCCAGCATAATTAAATCAGCTAGATTGCCCAGCTTAAAGCTGCGGAAAATAGCGCTCTGATCGCCCACGGCACTGGTGCGAATCGGCATCCATTCATGGTAAGCCTGACGGGCACTGCGCATACGCGCTTGGAAATCCCCTTCATCGGCACTGTGGTTTTCAGCGCCATCTTTCCAGGAATCATTGGCCAGTTCGTGATCATCCCAAACACAAATAAAGGGATGACGGGCATGAACCAGCTGTAAGTCTTCGTCGGTGCGGTAGAGACCATAGCGCATGCGATAGTCTTCGAGACTCAAAATTTCATTAGTGGGCTCAACCTTGCGGCCGAGCTTGTCCGTGGCTATTTTATTGGAATAGACACCTTCAGCATATTCATAGATATAGTCACCCAAGTGCAGCACCAGATCTATATCGGTCTCAGCCATATGGCGGTAGACATTAAAATAGCCCTGAGGATAGTTAGAGCAGGAGGTAACACCGAGGCGGATCTGCTCTATGTCGCCCACAGGTAATGTGCGGGTTCTGCCAGTGGGGCTGGCCAGCTGGTCATCGGCTAAAAAGCGGTAAAAATAGGGGCTGTTGGGGCTGAGGCCAGCGGCGTCAATCTTGACTGTATAGTCTCGCTCAGAATTAGTTGAGGCCATGCCGGTACTAACAATCTGCTTAAAGGCGCGATCTTTGGCCACCTGCCACTGGCAGTCGATAGTGCTGTGCTCGCCGCTGCCGGGAATCAGGCGCGTCCACAGAATCACGCGATCAGATAAGGGGTCTCCACTGGCAACGCCGTGAGTAAAGTGGGATGGCGCTGCGGCCTGCACTTCAAAGCCGCGGAGGGCCAAGAGCCCTAGGCTGGCACTCATGCCTTTGAGCAGTTGACGGCGGTTTAATGGTGCCCGTTTAGAAGGGTTCTGATTCATGGGATCTGCTCTTCTTATATATGAGAGTTTATGGGTCTAGACTACCCTATTATCGCCCGATCCGGGCTACAAAATGTGAATTAAAAACAGCTTATTAAGCGCTCGATTTGTGCCGCAGTATTACAGCTGTGAGGCGACAGTCGAATACCCTTAGCTCTGGTATCAAAGTGCACTTGAGAATCATTTAAGCGATTGACAACCTGCTGCTGATGCTGCCCAAAATCCAAAATTAAAGTACCTCCACGCTGGGCCTCTGCCTGAGGTGAAATCAATGCCGAAGCCGGAATAGCCTGAATAATTTGATCGCTAAGGGCAATGTTATTTACTCGAATCTTATCCACGCCCATGGCATTAATTTGGGCGAGACTATTGGCCGCCACAGCATAGGGGTAGACCGAGGGCGTGCCACCCCAAAATCGCAGGGCATCCGAGGCATAGCGAAAGTGGTGGATATCAAACTCAAAAGGATTTTCATGGGAGAACCAGCCCACATTGCCCGGCTGGCACTGATCAATTTTCTCTGGATCAACCCAGAGGAACGCGGCACCCGGACCACCGCCAATCCACTTAACTGAAGAGCCCACCACAAAATCTGCCTGCCACTGCTGCAAATCAATGGGGATAATGCCCGCCGATTGGGCCACATCCACCAGAGATAAAATACCTTTCTGGCGTGCCAGTTCAGTGATCTGCAGCACCGGCAACTGACGTCCATTATTGGACTGCACATGGGTCACCAGAACCATCCCCACATCGGCTGTCATCTGCTGCTCCCAGTGCGCTAGATCCGAGGTATCTGTATCGGCGGGAATAAACTTTAGCTGATAGCCCAAACTGGCAGTTTTTTGCAGCGCAAAGGCAATCGACGGGAAGTCCTCTTCGCTCAATAAAATAACAGGCCGCTCTCGGCGTGGCGGCAATGAATAAACAATCTTTGATACCGCACTGGAGAGACTGCTCTGGGGGCAAATATTGGCCATCTGCGTATTCATCAGCACAGCCAACTGTTCCCGAAAGGCGGCAATCTCAGCCAACCAGTGATTCCAGATATCTCCATCGCCACGTTGCCATGGCTGCCAAAAGGCACTGGCCGCCGCTTGCTCTGCGCCCACCAATGGCAGGCCCACAGAATGGCTGAGCATATAGATTCCTTTATGGGCAATAAACTGATTCATAACAACATGCCTTCAAGGTGTTTTATATCCAGATGGCGGGTTTGAAACTCGCCGCCAACATCTGCCGCACAGCGCATATCACAGAGTTTACGCAGGCTTTTTAATAGCACTGGCAACGGTGGCCCGCTGGCGGTAATGCCTTTAGTCTCAGTCAGTGCCCCCTCATCCGCTGGCCGTTCAATAAATTTTTTCACCAGCTGCTCATGATGCTGCAGTGCGGTCTGACCGTGGGCATGGCAAACCTGTAAAAACAGCTCAAGGTTTTTCTGCACCCAGGGCTGGTCTTTGTCAGCATCTGCCGTGGCTAAAAAACTGTCCAGCAAGCTGGTACGGCGCATACAGTCCCGCAACACCAACTGATCATCCGGGCGCATAAACAAAAATTTATCCACCAACAGCTGGGAATAATAGGGATCATCGGCGCGACACAAACCGAGCAATAGATCGATCACATTAATCCCGGAAAAATCCCCCGCATTGGCGCCGCGGTATTCGTGTAGACCCACGCGATGAGGGCGGTAATAGGGTCGGACGCAGTAAAAGAAACGATCCACATCGAGCTTTTCAAATAGCTCTTGGTTGTAAGCGTAAACCTCTTCCAGTGACTGTTTGGCACTGAGTAAAAGATCGTAGGTCACCGGATGGGAAACACCCAGGGGCAGTATCTGGCGCAATGCTTCTGAGGCGCGAATAAAGGCAAAGACACTGCGCGTGTTGTAATCAAGAAATAACTTTTCGTCGTCCAGGTCGGTAAAGGTTTTATAGACACCGTTGATGGCGCGATTATGAGTTTCTAAATGACTGGAGGCAAAGCGTGGGATCACGCCCAGAGAGGCGCCCAATTGCATCGCCAATGCCGAGGCTTCCTGTAATGGCGAGCGAGTTTCTCGGGAGGGCTCGGTGATTTCATGGCGGCGGCAGGCGGCCATATAAAACCCCACATTGCCGAGCAAGTCGAAGCCGCTATCAAAGCCTTCGTCGGTATTGCCTTCGGCGAGCAGGTCGCTTATCAGGGCGGTGCCCTCTTCCACTAAGCGCTGTTTTAAAGCCTCACCCATGGCAGGCACAGGCAGTCGATCGGGCTGGCTAAAATAGAACTCTTCAAGAGCGGTATTGATCTCTCTGAAATCGCTACGGATCCATGCATCAAGTGCCTTGGCTTTTTCGGTCATGTTTTGTTTTGCCTGTTTATTCGGACGTTGTAATAAGGGCAAATAGTAACAAAAGACCTCTAACGCTTTCGGTCAAATAACGCTCATAAATAGATAATATATGTATAATCAGACTCTTTATAATTCATTATTGAGTTGATTATGCCCCTAAAGAAGCAGCACACAGATCACATCAACCTAGACAACACCGATATCAAGATCCTCAATGCCCTGCAGGCCAATGCACGGATCAGTAATGCCGAGCTCTCAGCCTTGGTTAATCTTTCACAAACACCCTGCCTGAGACGACTGCGTAAACTGGAACAGAGTGGCCTGATCGAGCAGTACACTGCACGACTCAATCACGGCATGCTCGGCATTGGCGTCTCGGCTTTTGTATTTATTAAACTGAATAAAAACACTTCCAGCAATGCAGCTTCGTTTGAAGCAGCGATCGGTGAATTTAGTGAGGTGTTGGAGTGCTGTGTTCTGGCCGGCGTGCATGATTATGCACTGCGTATAGTGACCAAAAACCTGCAGACTTTTGAATCCTTTTTAAAGGACAAACTGGCCACTGTAGACCAGGTGGAAGATATAGAGTCGACGATTATCCTCAATCAAACCATGGCTCATCGTTCGCCAAGATTGGGGAACACTTAGTCCCAATGTCTTAACAATTAGATACTGGCAGCATACCTATCCAACATAGCCGCGACTTCATTTAAGCGCTTGCGCGTTGCTGGGCTAAATTTTCCCGTTGAAATAAATCCGTGTGTGCAATCAGGCAAATGAAGATGTGATACAGCTACCTGTGCTTGCTGTAACTTGTCGACAAAGGCCAGTCCCTCGTCTCTCAACACATCGTATTCGGCGGTCACAATCAATGTGTCTGGCGTTGAACTCATATCTTCACAGAGTATTGGGCTAGACTTGGCCGCCAGCGCTTCCAGTTCTTTGGGCAGGTAGGTATCGCGGAAAAAGGTCATGGTTTCCTCGGTCAGTATCAAACCCTTACCAAAACGCTGGATCGAATCAGATTCGCCACTCAGATCGACCCAGGGGTAGAGCAAAAACTGAAAGGCTGGCAGCGACTTTAGATCGCCATCCAAAAGATCTCCGAAAGTTTGCATGGATAATACCGCCGCTAGATTACCTCCAGCACTATCACCACCCATACCGATTTTGGTCTGCTCAATACCCAGCTCAGCGGCATGATCTGTTACCCAGTTCCAGGCGTCCAAACCATCCTGTAATGGTCCAGGGAATGGGCTCTCAGGAGCTAGCCGATAATCCACCGAAATCAGATTTATATTGGCCTGACCCGCCAGTAAGCTGCAAAAACCATGATGACTTTTAAACCCACCAATCACATAGCCTCCACCATGAAAGTAGACCATGGTCAGCTTTGGCTCAGTTTTGCTGGGTCGATAAATTCTAATGCCTAGCTCACGCTCACCCACATCGATTGATCGATCCTCTGTCGTGACATCAGATCGAGAACCGCTGCCAAATAACTGATCAAAGCTGTCGTAGATGAATCGAAAAGAACCCAGTGGCGAACGGCTCAGCCCAGGGCCTAGGTTGCTCAGTTTGCTGAGAATTTTCTGGCCTGTAATAAGTTTCATTCAAGAACCTTTTGGAAATGTGGACGCACTTGATCACCCTATAAAGGTTTCTTATGCTTTTGCATCGAGCTCTTTTTAAGATCTGGCTCGTTCGTTAATGGGTCTAACCTAAAGCAATCCTGTCTTTCTAGCAATCAGCATTAAGTTTTGAGATTATATTTTTAATCGCAACGTACGTAGAACATGCTCCTGCAACTTGGCTGGAATACCGAGATCAACCGCCACCGCTTTCCACTGCGTAAATGCCTTCACTGTGCGCTGAATAATCTGCTTTTCACTACCCCGAGGCAGGCCCGCATATTGCGCCAGATGTTTTAAATCACTGCGATCAAAGTCGTTTGTTTTACCATTGATACTAAGCTGATGATTGCGGGTAAATTCACTGCCTTCGGAATGACAGAGGTCGTAGGCGGGAGACAGATCCCATTTGCCGTTACGATCCATCATAAAGGCAAAGTTTTTAACGTGATCATCTTGGTTGCAGCCGACAATATTAAATACCACACGACGGAACTGTTCTTCAAAGGCGCGCTTGGGAATATCCAAACGTTTCATGGCCATAAATAGCTGTTCGTAGGAGTGATAACCACTTTCATAATAATCGTAATGGGTCAATGCACCGAAGGTCTGGATAAATTTCTTGTCACCATCGGCACCGCGGTCAAAGCGTCGCGTCATAAAGTGATTGCGGCCATTTTCGGAGAAGACGCGACTTTCCATCATATCGATGCCACAGCCTTTGGCCATTAGGTGATAGCTATATTCGAGCAGGCCGTAGCCTGATGGGTCTGCCACGCCCCAATCGCCGCTAAATTTTACACCGTCGAATTTGATCAGCCAGTGTTCAAAGCCATTCGGTAACTTCAGTTGCCCGGAACGCACCTGTTTGGTTTGGGGGTTAAAGGCGATAACTGCCTTAGCACGCGCGCCACCGGCCGAAGTGCCGACCTTTAATATATCCAGCAGGGCCTGTTTGCCATCCGCTTCGGTGAACTTCGCATCCAGTGCTTCTTTGCTGGCAAAGGCCATTGAGGCCAGTTCAGTTAGATTTTCTATTGACAACAATTTACCTGCGCTTTTATCCGCTGCCGCGGAGGGTTCAAACTCCAGCGCGCCCATTCCACGGGTGCCTGTGTAACAGAGACGATCCACTGCATTAAAATCGGCTGGCTGGCGGCCAGTTTGCGCCAGCCAGACGTCGATCAGCCGCTGGCCATATTTGTCTGGCAAGCTATCCGCAATCAACCCTGGCATACCGTGAAAGGATCGCGGATGCAGATCGGGAAACTGATAGATGCGCCCGCCCTGCACAGGCATCATCAGTGGCGCTGGCTCAATGCCAAAGCGTTCAAACCCGGGATCGTATTCAAAACGGGCGAAGCGCTCGTCGCTGTCCATCGCTACGTAGCCAATAGTCGTGCCCCAAAGTTTTACCGTCGCGGTGGTCATTCGCTTTGATCACCCCAGCGAATACCCGGCTCGGCCACGCGGCCTTTTTGGCTTTGCTTGGTCTTTTTACTTAACGTTGACTTTGACTTGGACTTTGAGAGCACCTCAGCCATGGGTGAGGCAAAGGTTTCCGGCAGCAAGGTATCAACAGAGGCAGTCATGCGCAGTGCCTTTAGTAGCTTGAGCCATGAAACCATTTGACCGTCTTGACCGGATTCGATGCGGCGAAGAGTTGCGACGCCAATACCCGCCTCTTCAGCCAGGCGGGTTTGCGAGAAGCCCTGCTGTTTTCGCACCCGCGCCAGCCTGCGACCCATTTCAGTGAGAGTTGCACCCTCTGGGGTTAAATAATCAATTTTCATAATATCAGCCGTGATATTTTTGCCACTAAATAGCTAGTTAGCGATTACATCTGATCGCTAAACTAGGGTTTTAACTAAACTATAGCAAAAAAATACAAATTTACACAATATAATATCGTTACTGATATTTTTTATGCGTTTTATGCCATAAAACGATCATTAAAGACTTCTAATAAATCAGGCTAGCGACTACAGTATCAGCCGTTAACATGCCCAGAAATCAGCAATCCTCCCGTACCAGCTGAACTCTAATCAGGCGAGACAGTAGCATTGCCTTAAAATATAATGCCATATATCATGTCAAAATATTGAGGCCAAGAATAAGGCAATCACCAGTGCTGTGGTGCACCGAACCTGGGTTGATCACAAAAACTAATATTGAGTTGATTGATGGCCCTGAAAGCTTGAAGCCGCTTGATAATAAAGTCTCCACACGCCGTGGGCTGATGGTTTTTCTACTGGATATTTAGCTAACACATAGCATTTAAAGCAAACAGGATTACAACATGTCAAAGACCCTAAAAATAGCCACCCTAGCCATTGGCCTTGTCGCCATAATTACTATCGCGCTTCCAACAATTCTCCACCAAGCAGGCATACACCCAGAGTATTCTGGAGCAACCACCGACCTGCCGGGCAAGCGCGCTCTGATCATTACCACCAGTCACGCTGTACTCAATGCCCCGGGTGAGACCACTGGAAATGCCACCGGCGTGCTTGCTTCCGAGATGACCCATCCCTATTACACCTTTGTCGACGGCGGCATGAAGGTTGATATAGCCAGCATTCAGGGTGGCGAAATCCCCGTAGATCCACAGTCATTTTTACGCCTAATTCGCAGCCCGGAAGATGATCGCTATCTGGCTGATTCTGCTTTTCAGGACCAGGTAAAAAACTCGATCAAAATCGACGACGTCGATATCAGCCAATATGATATTGTTTTTCTCTCCGGGGGCTGGGGTGCGGCTTATGACCTGGGTCAGTCAGAGGTACTTGGCGAAAAAATCAGCCAGGCTTATTACAGTGAACGTGTGCCTGTTATCGGTGGCGTTTGTCATGGTGTGCTGGGCTTAATTCAGGCCCAAGACCAAACTGGAAACCTGTTAATTGCCGGCCGCAAAATGACTGGCGTCACAGACAGGCAAATTAAGCAGCTGGACATTACTATCACCCCTCTTCATCCAGAAGCTGAGTTGCGTAAAGCAGGGGTGATCTACGAGAGCTCTACAGCGCTAATCGATTTTTTTGCCACCCATGTCACTGTTGACGATGAACAGCGATTTGTAACCGGCCAAAACCAAAACTCTGGGCTGGAAACCTCCCATTCCATGATGGCCATTCTTGGCAATAGATAGCAGGTAATAGATAGCAGGCAATAGATAATGAGTTATAGATAGCTGGCTATGGCGCGCGGGTAACAGATTGCATCCTATGGTGTATTTCAGTGCGACGTACAATCTAGTGCTTGCAATCTAGTACATTCAATCTAGCGACCAACTGGCAAGACCCCAAGCGGAAACAACACTAGCTGTGAAAACCGCTTGGGGCTTTCTAAAACAGCTTGTATCTCGGGCCGCGCTCTCTGGGAATAGTCTTATCCTCTGGCAAGGTGCAGAGCCTATCCATACGGGTTGTAGTGCCATCCAAATACTCCCACACCAGCTGCTCACCCTCCCTATAGCGCTTCACCACCACCGGCCCCCAGCCAAGAGCATGAAAATTGAGAACCCCCTCATTCCACACCACACCAGCGCTAGTACGATTGCAGTATTCCTTATTCCCTATAGTAAATATAACCGAGCCTTCGGTGTCATTGGAGGTTGTGCCGCCAGTACTGTTGGGCCCAAGGTCATGGATAATTCCGGAGCTGACAACGACTGTGCGAGCACCACATTGCTCGACGCTCTCCACGTACCCTACTTTACCGCTGACACCAATCCATAAGCCGCGGATATCCACTGCGCCTTCAGCAAGTGGCTCGGTGCATTGCGCTAGAATCGGCAGTGGAAAGTGATTCCAACCACAGCCTGGGGTGTTGCCCTTGGGGATATCTATCGCCATTTTGCCACTGCCATCGAGAACCGGTAGATCGCAATAATCAACAGTGCTGCCATCCCCTGCCAAGACAGCCGGATCAGTTTCCAGAGCTGGGCGCTCGGAAAAAAACAGCAGCCAAAAAAGCCACAGCACTATAACCAACACTGAGGTGAGAATTCGAAACAACCAAGTAAGCATCTTTAGACTCCTAGATTCCCGATACAAAAGGAATGATTATCGCAGCCATGGATAA
Organism: Gammaproteobacteria bacterium; assembly: GCA_963855085.1. Taxonomy (GTDB): domain Bacteria; phylum Pseudomonadota; class Gammaproteobacteria; order Pseudomonadales; family Porticoccaceae; genus HTCC2207. Next base: position 22,242 of record CAWLBR010000006.1, on the reverse strand, counting down.
TAGAGTGATGTCATTAAGTATGTCAATACAGCGAGATCGACTCATAGGAACACAATGGCGGCAAAATAACCGCCGAGGATAAGCTCTAAGAAATTAGATTTTTTCGGCCAAAAATCCCAGCACCAGACGATTGATGATACTGATCGAGCGTTTCTTACTGACACCCTGTATAACCTGTAGGCGGTGCCAAAACTCAAAGGACAATACGCCATCAACACCGTCATGTATCTCATCGGGTAAGTCACTCAATTCTGGAATCCATTCCAGCAACCTCTTACTCAAACTCTTCTGTACACGAGAGTAATTTTCACGCAAAAAAACCGAGTTACGCATCATCGATTTAGTCACCAAAAACACATTGCGCTGATTACTGTAGGCCGCAGTGAAGGTTTTCACCGCACTGAGCACTCGATCCTCTAAGGGGCCGGTTCGGTCGCCTTTATCGAATTCCTTGGCATAGTGATCGAAGGTGCGCTTATGCAGCTCTCGGTATAATAAATCCATCTCAGGGAAATGCCGAAACAGCGTACGAATAGTGACCCCCGCATTATCAGCAACCACTTGCGCCGTGGGGATCACTCCCTCGACCTCCATAAACTGATAAGCGGAATTAATAATCGCTTCACGACTTCTTTGGGTGCGTAAGACGCGCCCGTCTTCGGTAGGCGCTAAAAGGGATTTAGTCGGTTTTTTCATAGTCTATGTTAGCTACTCTGGGATAAAGGTTTGCCGCGTATTGTAACACGCGCTCACAATTTCTCGGCAGACCCAGAAGCTGTTGAACTGGGGCGCTCCCGCCGCTATTACTGGCAACACCTCTTCTGGCCAGCCTCCATTGAGCTGAAATTGATGTATTTCAGCCGCCTGCCATTTCTGACCACCGCGTTTATGGCTCACCTTGAACAGACAACAAAGAGTAAAAGTGTGTAAAATTAGCGCCCTCAAAACAATAGCTAGACTCTCAATGATTGACCGTAAATTCTGTGTTGCCCCGATGCTCGACTGGACTGATCGCCACTGTCGCTATTTTTTGCGCCTGATCAGCCAACACACAATGCTCTATACCGAGATGCTCACCACCGGCGCGATCATCCATGGCGACAGTGACTACCACCTGCAGATGGATGCTTTCGAACATCCGGTTGCGCTGCAACTAGGTGGCAGCAATCCCGCAGATTTGGCGACGGCCTGTAAAATGGCCGCCCAGTATGACTATGCGGAGATCAATCTAAACTGTGGCTGCCCCAGCGACCGTGTGCAAAACGGTATGTTTGGTGCGGTGATGATGAAGGATGCGGAAATCACGGCTAACTGTATCGCTGCAATGCGCGAAGCGGTGGATTTACCGATCACGGTCAAGCATCGGATTGGCGTGGATGACTATGATTCCTATGATTTTTTACGCGATTTTGTCGGCCGGGTTGCCGAGAGCGGTTGCGACGTGTTTTTGGTCCATGCGCGCAAGGCTTGGCTTAAGGGCCTGAGCCCAAAACAAAATCGAGAGATCCCTGAACTAAACTATGATCGGGTCTATCAGTTGAAAAAAGATTTTCCCCATTTAGAGATTATTATTAATGGTGGTGTCACCACCCTTGAGCAGTCTCAGGAGCACTTGCAGCATCTGGATGGCGTGATGGTTGGGCGCGAGGCATATACCAATCCATACTTGCTGGCTAGCGTAGATCAAGATATCTATGGCGCAACTCATGCCATAAAAACTCGGCGACAAATAGCAGAAGAGTTTCTACAATACGCGGATAATGAGCTCAGCAAAGGCACGAAATTAAACGCTATGACCCGACATATATTGGGTCTGTTTCACGGTATGCCGGGCGCCCGACAATATCGACGCCATATTAGCGAGAACGCCCATAAACCCTCGGCGACCATTGAGGTTTTAACCACCGCACTACAAAAGACATCTGGAGCACAAGATTAATGAGCGACACCAAGAGCAAGCTGGCCCAACTTAAAGAGATGACCACTGTGGTTGCTGACACTGGCGATTTTGATGCCATTGCTCAGTACTCTCCTGAAGATGCGACAACCAACCCATCGCTGCTGCTAAAAGCGGCACAGATGCCCGCCTATCGCAACCTGGTGGACTCTATAGTGGCTACAACCATGAATGGCCGCCAGTCTAGTAGTGAGCAGCTGGCAGACTGTATGGACCGACTAGCAGTGGGCTTTGGTGAAAAAATTCTCGAGCAGATTCCCGGCCGTGTATCTACCGAAGTGGATGCCCGTCTGTCCTTTAATACTGATGCCTCTATTGCCAAAGCGCGCCACCTGATTAATCTCTATGAGCAGGCAGGTATTGGTCGCGAGCGTGTATTGATTAAGATGGCCTCCACTTGGGAAGGTATTCGCGCTGCGGAAATCCTAGAAAAGGAAGGCATTAATTGTAATCTGACGCTGCTGTTTAACTTTACTCAGGCAGTGGCTGCCGCTGATGCTGGCGCCTTTTTGATCTCGCCTTTTGTCGGCCGTATTCTCGATTGGTACAAGATCTCAACTGGCCTCACTGAATATGAACCTGCGGACGATCCTGGCGTGCAGTCGGTGACCCGCATTTACAACTATTACAAGCAGACTGGCTACAACACTGTCGTTATGGGCGCGAGCTTTAGAAATACCGATGAGATTACTGAGTTGGCCGGCTGTGACCGTCTGACAATTAGTCCACAGCTGTTACAAGCCCTTGATGATGACTATGGCACTCTGGAGCGCAGGCTGGATCCAGCGGACACAGGTTCCAAGATCCACTATCAACTGGGTGGCGAGAGCGGCTTTCGCTTTGAGCTCAATCAAGATGCTATGGCCACCGAGAAGCTGGCTGAGGGTATCCGCGGATTTGTTGCGGATCAGATTAAACTTGAAACTTGGTTAAAAGACCTAAACTAATGATTAATAAAATTAAGGCATTTTTTGCCAAAAATATAGTTGATATGGAAGACAGCTCAATCAGCGGTGAGCAGCTGGCGACAGCGGCGCTGCTGATTGAAGTGATGGTTATAGACGGTAATCTGGCCGAAGATGAACTGCAGTCTATTAGCGCGACGCTTGCCCAGATGTTAGAGCTGAGTTCTGACCAAGTTGATGAGCTGGTGCTACTCTCTCGGGATGAGGTTTCTGAGGCGACGTCGCTGTATCAGTTTACCAAGGAGATTAATGCTCACTTCAGCCATGAGAAGAAACTCAAGCTGATGACTGCAATGTGGCGTGTGGCTTTTGCTGATGGTCATTTAGATAAGCATGAGGAAGGTATTATTCGCCGCGTGGCTGACCTGTTGCATCTGCGTCACAGTGAGTTTATTCAGTGCAAAATATCCGCTAGAGATAGCTAAGAAAACTTAAAGCTGACTAACGTACGCGCCTAATTATCTGACTCTAAGGCGCGTATTAGATCGGTGAATTCTGAGCTGTTTTTCGGATTGAGCTGCACCAATAATTTGTGCGCTTCCAAGACCTGCTTGCGAATCTCGTCTACTTCTGGGTTCACCGAGGTAATGCTCTGGAGCTTGGCGCTGATATCCGGAACTTCCTGAATAATATCAAACAACTCGTCAAAGCCCATGCAGTCTAAAGTACGCAAGATACTGGGGTTCTGACAAAAAACCTGCACATTTATGCCATATTGTTTGCGGCTGTGCAGCCCAAGCTTGGCCAGCAAACCCAATGTTGTGCTGTCTAACCCTTCCGCTTCGAGCATATCGACCACTACGTTCTTAACGTCGCGGCTACCAAAAATAGTTTCCATATAGCGATTTAGCGAGCCGCAAAGAGTGACTCTGACGTCGCCAATAAACTTGATGAGATAGTTGCCCTCTTCATCAGAAACGAAAATTTTCCCTGCGCTCACGCTACATTCCTCGGGTCAACAGTAGAACGGATATATCGTCTTGGGGGTCTTCAATATCATCTATAAACAATGCGTCTTTAAGTCTATCTAGGCTCTCTGAGTTAGTCGTGAGGTACCTCAATAAGGTTTCTTCTTTATCGACAATCTCTTTGTCTGAGAGCAGATCAAAAACACCGTCGGATAACAGCACCAGAGCGAAAGACTCAGGCAATGCCATCTCTTCAACAGCCCAGGTCGCATCTTCAAAAATGCCCGCTGGCTTACCTTTGCCGGGCAGGAATCGCGCCTGACCATCACTGATTAAAATCGGTGCCGGTTGCTGGGCGCCAATCACATAGCGCAGCTTTCTGGTCTCGGTATCCAAAGAGCCGGCAACAATGGTCAGGTGCTTGCCAAGGCCGGTGGCCAGCAGTTGACTGTTAATCGATTCAACTAAACCCTCAGGGGCCTGAGCCAGCGCAGCATAGTCTTTTTGCACCTGGTGCTTGCGGATCACTCGGCCGATCATAAAGCGCAGTAGAACCGTAACAAAAGCTGATGAGGAGCCATGGCCAGAGACATCGGCAAAATAAAACAGTAGGTAGCGGCCGAGGACAAAGTTGTAACCCACAAAGTCGCCGCTTAGATAGAGTGAAGGTGTTATGGAGTGGGAAATTTCGTAGTCGCCAAATTTGAGCGGGCTCTCTGGCATCAGACTTTTTTGCACTTCGAGGCCGGCCAGCTGGTCTTGCTTTAATAGCCGCAGACTCTCCTGCAAATTTTGGTTGGTCTTTTCCAACTCTCTGCGATAGCGGCGTTTCTGATCACGGGATTGAGCGAGACTATCGACTCGTTCAAGAATTGCCGCGAGTTCCTCGTCGCTGCTCTGGGGAAAGGCTACATCGGCCACGCCAAGGCGAAAGTAGTCGGCTACGCGATGGCTTTGATCGGGGCTGAGTAGAACTATAACCAAAAATTCAGCGGCTAGAGCCTTGAGATATTCGCGCTGACCGTCGCTCTCAATAGCAATATGATCTGAGCCAACGAGAAGCGGTTGCAGTAGCGGATCCTGACACCTGGTGCGGATTGCACCGACATTTTGCACCGCAGTCGACTGGTCAATCAGTAATTGAAGACTGGGATTTGAGCCCTGAACACTAGGCTCCTTTTCGCCAAGAAAAAAGATCAGATCTGACGGTGTTTTCATTGCTAATACAGCTTTCGCAGGTGGTAGTTTAAGGCTCAACGTTAAAGATTAAGAGTAAGCCAACTGTCTGTCTATTTAGTACTCGTCAAAATCATCAAAGTCGCCAAAATCGTCTTCGATGGCGCCATCATTAACCATATAGCGGTTGCGTTGCAAATAAACATCTCTGACAAACAGATATAGATCTCCGGTGGCAATCTGATCTATAGCTAGCAGGCTGACTCTCTTGGTTAAAAGATCCAATGCTCGCGCAGAATTACGCGCACTGACATCATCGCTGTAGGAAAGCGGATTGGTCAAACTATCGATAAACTTGCTCGGCGCGTCTCTAAGCGTAGACGGACCCACTAGCGGTAGCATTAGGTAGGGCCCTTCGCCGACTCCCCAGACAGCCAAGGTCTGGCCAAAATCTTCGCCATCGCTTTTGCTAATCCCGGCGCGCTCGGCCACATCGAAGAGACCAGCTACACCAATTGTTGAGTTAATCAGAAAACGACCGCCATCATGGCCCGCTTGTTTAAATTTCCCTTGGAGAAGATCATTGACTACATTAGTGATCTCATCGAGATTACTAAAGAAGTTACCAATGCCGCGCTCTAATGGGTTGGGCATAACATTGGTATAGACAATAGCAACAGGCCTCAATGCATACTGATCAAGGCGCTCATTGAGATAAAACATATTGCGATTGATACCTTCGAAGGTATCCACTTCTTCTGCATAGAGCGATGAACTGAACAATGTCAGTGCCAAGGTGATTTTCGCCAGTAATTTCATGGCCAACTGTGAGGTATTGGAGAGAGTAAAAAGCTTCATGAGTGTCGTAAATTATCCGTCTTCAAATACGGGTATCTTACTGCCCTAAGTGCTTGCCGTACAAGGCCGAATCACTCTCAACAACAATAATTAATATAATCCGCAGATTATATCTTTGCTGCGGAGTTGCGAAAGGAGATCAGCCCCAAATTTAAGTATGGCATCAGCATTGGAATACTCAAGTTCAGCGGCTAATTGATGCAAGGCAGCCCTGCCGGTGAGCCTATGTTGATCTAGAATCTCCAGCAATCGCTTAGTGGCCAGATTAATCTCCATAAAGCCTACTTGCATCTGGCGATCACGGTAGATGGCAATATGGGTTGTATCCGCCGACTCTTCCTCTGGCTGATAATCAGGTCCAATTAAATGCACCGGATAGTTATAGCTCATAACCCAAACCAATGGCGATACCACTGGTTGGTCCTCAAGAAAATCCCCCTCTTCTCGAACTTCCGGAAAATCTATGGCTGACACATCCAGGGCTAACTCCACCCATTCGTAATGTGCCAGTTGCAACATAAACACTGGATCCTGTGGCTGAGAGATGCGCTCGCTTTCGAGATAGTGCAAGAACTCAGCGCCTATATCCAAAAAGTAGGGGCTGCGGCTCTGGTGGCGATGCACGAAGTCGCGGATCATTATGGTCCATCGCTCGGGGTCGGTGATGGATTTTAAGATTGGAAAGCCATTGGCAATAAAGGCTTCGATATTATTAAAAAACAGGCTTCTGTAAATTTCTAGACGACGATCTTCAATGCCTTCAGGAGCGGGATTCGACTGAGGATTTCTGATATGCGCGGCGAGCTCAAATTGCGCCCGCTGAAAGGCAGGCTGAGACTTAATCTGGTGTTCTTTCCTCATACCTTTTCCAGCTGGACAGCACTGCTGACTGGCTTTGGATCGCCCTGCTCTGGTTTTTCGTACTTACGCTGATAGCCTCTTATCTGATCGACTTCCAAAAGCAGCTCATCAACTGGAGGAATATTAAAGTCGCGCTCTAGCAGAGTTGGAAACACACCAAACCGTTTGTAGGCAGCATCCAATAATTGCCACACGGGGTCTATAACATCGGCGCCATGGGTGTCGACACGGAGGTCTTCGGCCTCTTCGTAGTGGCCGGCAATATGGCCGTAGGCAATGCGCTCACCGGGCAATGCCTTTAAGAATTCATAGGGGTCATAACTGTGGTTAATGCTGTTGACGAAAATATTATTCACATCGAGTAGCAAATTGCAGTCGGCCTTGTTTAAGACTGCATTGAGAAATTCAATCTCGGACATTTCCTGTTGCGGGGCAGCGTAATAAGAGACATTTTCCATGGCGATGCGCTCGCCGAGAAAATCCTGAACCTGGATAATCCGCTCGGCCACATAGTCAACGGCTTCTTCGGTAAAGGGGATCGGCATCAGGTCATAGAGATGACCGCTGTCGCTACAGTAGCTGAGATGCTCACTGTAACAGCGTATTGAGTGCTCGGAGATAAAGGCTTTAATAGAGCGCAAAAGATCCCAGTCGAGCCCAGAGGGTGACCCTATGGAGAGCGAGAGTCCGTGCATAACAAAGGGGAATTTTTCGGTGTAACTGCGCAGAGCTGCGCCATAGCGACCACCGACATTAATCCAGTTTTCTGGAGCCACTTCCATAAACTGAACCTGCTCAAGAGACACTGAGGAGAGAGGCTCGCAAAGCGAGCGCCGCAACCCAAGGCCTGCCCCCTGAACAGGGTACTGATACGTCATCAGTTAAACAGTCCTAACGATAGGATTGGTATTGGTATTGGTATTGATATTGGTATTGGTATTGGTATTGGTATCAATAGTATCGTTCGAACAGACCAACCACGCGGGAGACAAGGGCATTAAGCGGCTCCGCCACAGCTGCCTTCACTGTCGGCTTTATCACCACCGCAGCTACCTTCACTGTCGGCTTTATCACCACCGCAGCTACCTTCACTGTCGGCTTTTTCGCCACCACATTTACCTTCACCGCACTTGCCTTCGGTTGCGGCTTTTGCCTTGCCTTCACCACATTTGCCTTCAGAATGGGCCTTGGCCTTGCCTTCTCCGCATTTGCCTTCGCCACATTTTCCTTCAGCATGGCCTTCAGCAAGATTGTAGCCAGATCGCAGTTGATCTGCCTGGAAAGGGTTTTCCGCAGCAAAAGCTGTTGAGGACAGTGCGACAGCTGAGAGCGCTGTAGCGGCAACAAAAGCTGAGCCAATAGCAGTGACAAGTGGATTAGTTCTGTGTTTATTCATTCGACTTTCTCCTTATGATGGCAATGTTGCCATATTGTTTTTCCTTGTATCCCAGTTCACGACCGAATTGAGATGCTATTCTGACCTAACAGTAGCAAAGAAGTTTCACTGCAGAACAATTATTTAAATAGCCTCTCTAGTTTAGGTAGCCTCTCTAGTTTAAATAGCCTCTCTAGTTTAAATAGCACCCTCTAGCCGGCCTGAACCCGGAAGCGCCGCAGCTGCTCATCAATCTCAGCCCAGCGCTTGTTCAAACGCTTCAGTGAGACTGGAACTTTGGTTTTTAATTGCTGGGCAAACAGGGACACTCGGTACTCTTCAACCAGCCAGCAATAATCGAGTAACGCCGCTTCAAGATCGCTTGAAAGAGGCTGGTCTTCCACCAAGGCTTCCCGGCATCCTGTCAATAAATCACCGATCTCGGCTATATGCTGACGATCTTTACTCTGCTGTGTAGTGAGCTTTTCTACCCGCACCTGAATCGCTTTAATATAGCGCGGGTACTGACTCATAATCTCATCGGTGACAGTGCACAATGTCTCTGTGGCAAACAGCCAGTCGAGCTGATTGCGGATATCCTCGGCGGCATAAATAGCAGGCAAACCCAAGCCACGAAGTTGCTTTTGCAGATCGTGCAATCCTGGCAGCAGTGACTCAATGGACGCAGTATAGTCCTGAGCCAGTCCCACGACCTGCCCAATGCCCTGTTCATAAGCCTGATCAAACTGCTGTTGATCTCTGACTACTTTCTGACCTAAGAAAACAGCCTGTTGAAAACTGGCGCTGATCAACGCGTCGATCAAACGCTGTCGTGCACCGACGTTTGCCGCCTTGAGAGCCAGGTCTTTGCCACGCAAGAGATTTTTCTCTAGGTATTTAACCTGTTCACGGCCCCGCAGTAGAGCCAGTCGCAGCTGCCCTTGGCGACTGATTTTTTCGGCTTGCAAGGGATTGTCCATCACTTCGAGGGATACGGAGTCGCCGCAGTCTCGAAGCGCTGGCCAAGCTTTAATACTTATCTTGCCATGTTGCAGTGCTACCTCTTCTGGCAACTCATCAAAGTCCCATTCAGTGATGCCCTGTCGCGAGGCACTCTGGTCTGCGGCCTTCTCTAGACCTTGGCTAATTTGCTGCTTAAAGTCCCGCTGTAATTGCTCGAGACTGCGGGCCATGGCAATGGCAGCACCGTGCTCATCCTCTAGGACAAAGTTCATCTGATACCAGCTGTCGAGGCTATCTTGACGCCACTGCTCGGGCTCAATAACCAACCCGCTAACGCTGCGCAAATGCTCTGCAAGTACCTCAGTAAGAGGTCGGTCCTGGGGCTTGGCTTTGCGGAGAAAGACATCCACATGGTCGGGCACCGGCACAAAGTGTCGGCGTGTCTGTTTCGGTAGGCTTTTAACCAGCGCTATACATTTGTCACGCAGCATGCCGGGAACCAACCATTCAAAGAAGTATCTTGGCAGTTGATGCAACAGTGCCAATGGCACCACAGCACTGACGCCGTCTTCTACATGGCCGGGCTGAAAGTGATAGCGCAACTGGAAGGGAATGCCATCACAGCTAATGGTTTCCGGAAACTGTGCCTGCTCGTCCTGGGACAGCCCGCGAAGCAACAGATACTCTTTATCGATTAGCAATAATTTGGGTGTTTTGGTCTCGGCTTGCTTGCGCCATTTTTCAAAGGCCGCAAGGTTGTAAATGCCCTCGGGAACCCGCTGATCATAGAAGTCGAATATGGCCTGTTGCTCAACCAATAGATCCCGGCGTCGAAAGCGATCTTCTAGAGCCTGGAGCTCTTCCACCAGTTTGTGGTTATGGCTATAGAACTCGCCTTTGCCACGATAGCCCTCTTCCACCAGTGCCTGTTGAACAAAGACTTTACGCGCTTCCTGAGGTGCGACCTGACCATAGACGCGATTTTTGTTTTCAACAATACTCAGGCCAAACAATGTCTGACGCTCTTTGGCCATGACCTGACCGGATTTTTTATTGTAAAAGGGTTCGCTATAGCTCTTTTTCACCAGGTGCGCAGCAAGCGGTTCGAGCCAGTCGGAGTCAATTTTGGCGACGGTAAGGGCGAACTGCTTGGTGGTTTCCATCAGCGAGCCAGCCATCAACCACTTTGGCGGCTTTTTACTTAAACCCGAACCGGGAAAGATAAAGAATTTACGATTGCGGGTACCTAGATATTCCCATTTGTCCTGGAGAATACCCACCTGTCCCAACAGTCCCGAAAGAATCGAGCGATGGATAGCATCCTGCTCCGCTGGCTCGCTATTGGAAATCAGCTTGAGCCCGCGACAGGCGGTGTGAACCTGATGGTGCAGATCGCGCCATTCGCGCATACGCAGATAAGAGACGTGATTGCTCTTGCAGTAACGGCTGTATTGATTGCCCGAGAGCTGCTGACGCTGCTCTTCAAAGTGACGCCACAGGTTTAACAGCGAGACAAAGTCGGAGTTGGGTTCCTGCCATTTTTTATGGCTCTGATCAGCGGCCTGCTGCTTATCCGCGGGTCGCTCTCGCGGATCCTGAATACTGAGACCGGTGGTAATAATCATCACTTCGGCAAGGCAGCCATTGTTGGCGCTCTCTAGAAGCATGCGGGCAAAACGCGGGTCCAATGGAATATTCACTAGGCGCTTGCCGAGACTGCTCAACTTGTCGTCTGCGGTGACAGCCTGTAATTCTTCCAGCAGCTTAAAACCATCGCTGATCATGCGTTGATCCGGCGGATCGACAAAGGGGAAATTGCGGATGTCGCCAATTCTCAGATGCAGCATCTGCAAAATAACGGCGGCTAGATTGGTGCGAATGATTTCTGGGTCGGTAAAGGCCGGACGGCCCTCAAAGTCTTCCTCGGAATAGAGTCGATAACAGACGCCATCGGCAACTCGACCGCAGCGTCCCGCACGCTGATTGGCACTGGCCTGTGAGATCGCTTCAATAGGCAGTCGCTGAACTTTGGTACGGAAACTATAGCGCGACACTCTTGCCCTGCCGGTGTCGATCACGTAGCGAATCCCGGGCACTGTAAGAGAGGTTTCCGCAACATTGGTACTGAGTACAATGCGCCGACCGCGGTGTGGCGAAAAGATTTTGCTCTGCTCCGCCAGACTCAACCTAGCATAGAGGGGCACGACTTCGGTGTGGGGCAATTGAGCACGCTTAATCGCCAGATTCACTTCGCGAATTTCCCGCTCGCCGCTAAGGAAAATCAAGACATCGCCAGCTTTTTGATTGCTGTGAATATCCTGCAGACAGTCGACGATCATCTTATCGCGATCGCTCTCTACATCGTCCGGATGATTGTAGATAACCTCTACCGGAAAGCTGCGCCCCGAGACTTCAACCACCGGCGCGTCGTTAAAATGTTTGGAAAACTTGGCGACATCGATGGTCGCTGAAGTAATGATAATTTTTAGGTCGGGGCGCTGAGGCAGCAAGTTTTTCAGATAGCCGAGCAAAAAATCAATATTCAGGCTGCGTTCGTGGGCCTCGTCAATAATTAAGGTGTCGTAGGCGCTAAGAAAGCGATCCCGCTGAATCTCTGCCAGCAATATGCCGTCAGTCATCAGTTTGATCAGGCTGTTGGGTGAACTCTGGTCAGAGAAGCGCACCTGATAGCCCACCGCTTCGCCCATTTTGACCTTTAACTCTTCAGCGATGCGGGTGGCCACTGTCCGTGCGGCTATGCGTCGCGGCTGTGTGTGGCCAATTAGACCTCTAACTCCGCGCCCAGCTTGCAGACAAATCTTTGGTATCTGAGTGGTTTTACCTGAACCGGTTTCGCCGGCGATCACAATCACCTGATGTTTGCTCAGCAGCTCGGCAATTTCATCGGCGCGGGCACTAACCGGAAGTTCAGGGTAGGTAAAAGCGGGAATAGTCTGACGACGGCTGTCGGTCAATGCCTGGGTTTTTAATAACGCCGTATGCCACTGCTGCCAGCCAGAGCTGATATCACGGCCACGCTTATACTGCTGAGCAAGCTCTCTCAGCTGACGGCTAAGTCTGAAGCTATCTCGAGTGCTGGCTGTTTGGTCGACTAACAGTTGCAGTCGCTGAAAGTCTTGCTGACCGCTGGGTAGATCAGGTGCTGGCTGGTTTGTCATCAATAGGTATCAGTCGCGGCCATTCATCCAGACACAGTTGCCGCTGCTTTTGTTGATCGCTTCGAGCTTCTGCTGGTGGAGTTCTACCTCTTCCTGACTGGCTGTTATAACGCGCAGGGGTTGGCGGTCTTGCGTTAGGCGACGGATACCACCGCGACTACTGTCTTGGCCACCATCAGAGGACTGTTGGCCGCTGATATTGAGATTCACCTGACCGCCAGTCATCAGCAGATAAACATCGGCGAGAATCTCAGCATCCAAGAGTGCGCCGTGGAGGTCGCGCTGGGAGTTATCGACGCCATAGCGTTTACACAGGGCATCGAGGTTGTTTTTCTGTCCCGGATGCTTTTGTCGCGCCAGGGCCAATGTATCAATGATGCGGCAACCACTCTCGATGACCTGATAGGCACCGCTGAGCTTAGCGATCTCATGATTGATAAAGCCAACATCAAAGGGGGCGTTGTGAATAATGAGGTCGGCGCCGTCGACGAACTCTAAGAACTCCCGGGCGACGGTTGCAAACAGTGGTTTGTCCTCGAGAAATTGATCACTGATACCGTGCACTTCCATGGCGCCGGCATCCACCTTGCGCTGGGGATTGACGTATTGATGGTAGTGCCTACCAGTGAGCTTGCGCCCTACCAGTTCGACACAGCCGATTTCAATAATACGGTGATCCTGTGAGGTTTCTAGGCCGGTGGTCTCGGTGTCGAGGACAATCTGTCTCATGGTTTCTGCTGCTTATAATGTTGTGTTGATTGGATCGTTATAGTTCGTCGATACCGCGATTGGCCAGCTGATCGGCTATTTCATTTTCAGCGTGTCCACTGTGCCCTTTTACCCAGTGCCAATCAATATCATGTTGGGTAATCACGGCATCCAATTTCTGCCAAAGATCAACGTTCTTCACAGGCTTCTTGCTCGCGGTTTTCCAGTTGCGCTTTTTCCATGCAGGCATCCATTCCTGAATACCTTTGAGTACATAGGTGGAGTCCGAGGTAACAGATATTTTACAGGGCTGGCTGAGGGCGGCGATGCCTTCAATCACCGCGGTCAGCTCCATACGATTATTGGTGGTATCCGCTTCACCTCCGCAGAGGCTTTTCTCTTTGTCGCCGTAGCGCATCAGCACGCCCCAGCCACCGGGGCCCGGGTTGCCGCGACAGGCGCCATCGGTAAATAATTCAACTGCTTTCATGCTCGGCCCTTAGGTCAATAATAGATGTTTGGTGGCTTTGGCTGGTATAGGGCGCCTGCTTAATACCACTTGAGGCGCGGTAGCCATTGTTGGTCGCCCGCTTCCACAGGGGGGAGGCTGTCTTGGTACCCCTTGGAACCCGCTTAACCGCGTGGATCATATAGACATTTCCCAATGGAAAACGAATCTTTTGGCAGGCTCGCTCCCAGCGACTATCACCTTCGCTACAGGCGAGAGAATTAAGCGGTAGATTATAGCCGCCGTGCTCGATTTGCACGACATGGAAATTAAGCAATGATAGCCAGTCAATAACGCGCCCCATACGCAGGTTGTGAAAGCTGTACTGGGGTTGTTTCGAGAACAGTTGCAGAGGGAATTTAAGCAGACCCATGGGGCCGTAGGGGTTGAACATACAGAGAATCATATGACCACCGGGCATAACCACCCTGCCCGCTTCAGCCAATACAGCCTTGGGCGAGGTGGAAAATTCCAGAGCGTGATGCAGTAGCATGACATCTATAGTCTCCGACATCAGGGGCAGCTCCATATAATCTGTAATGGCTGCATGACCGGCTTTAAGCTCTGAAGGGTGCATGCTGAAGCGATGAATATGATCAAAGCAGTGGAGAGTCTCCGGATCTTCGCTAAGTCCCAGGCTCAACATACGATAACCTGGCAACTTAGAGCATTTCTGCCGCAGGATACGACGTTCACGACTGAGCAAATAGCGGCCAAAATCACTGCCCAACCAGCGCCGAATACCCTCAGACGCCGTGGCCAAGTCATTCACTTTGAAGCGATTAAGCAAACTCTCACCGACGCGGCGGAGGCGCTTCAAAAACACAGTAAAAAGGGGATCGTTGTCATGGTCGATATTATGTTCTCTGAATTGCCTAAAGGCCAGCGGATGATTTCCTGCTCTGAGGTCAACTTGCGACTATCTATTTAAACTGTCATTTAGGCCTCTGCGAAGCCGATGATTGTTTCGTCTTCGACTGATCGTTACAATCCCGCCCAATATTAATATTAAGAGTATGTAACTTGCTGCCTCTAGTTCCAAAAGCCCTCTCCAAACGTCTGTTATTGCCCCTGTGCATAGCATTAGCTGCGGCCAGCTGCGCACAGCTGTCTAAGCAAGATTCTGCTGCTGCGATCGTGGAAGAACCCGCTAATGCATCATTGATAGTTGAGGCTGCTGACTTAGCTGAGGCTCCTAACTTAGCTGAGGCTCCTGAACTAGCCGAGGCTCCTGACTTAGCTGAGACTCCTAACTTAGCCGAGGCTTCGAATCTAGTCGAGGCTTCGAATCTAGTCGAGGCTGCTGATCCAGCTAATACTCTCCCAATTGACCTATGGCAGCGGCTTCGCGAAGGCTTTGCCTTGACACCAGAGAGTATGCCGGCAAGCGTTACCAAACAGCGTGATTGGTATCTGCGTAATCCGAGCTATCTAACCACTGTGTTTGGCCGTGCCGAGCCATTTATTTTTTATGTCACCGAGCAGCTCGCTGAGGCTGGCTTGCCCTTGGAACTGGCACTGCTGCCAATCGTAGAGAGCACCTATGATCCCCTGGCTTATTCCCACAGCCATGCAGTTGGGCTCTGGCAGTTTATTCCCTCAACCGGAGAGTCTCTCGGGCTGCGTCGCGATCGCTGGTATGACGGCCGCCGCGATGTTATAGATTCGACAGACGCGGCGATTACCTATTTAACCCAGCTAAACAGACGTTTTGACAATGATTGGCTGCTGGCACTGGCGGCTTATAATTCAGGTCAGGGTTATGTGAGCAAATCGATCAGACGCAATCGCAAAGCGCAAAAAGGCACGGATTTTTGGTCTATCAAGCTCCCCAGGGAAACTCGCAACTATGTGCCCCAGTTATTGGCTCTGGCGACATTGATTCGCGATCCCGAAAAATATGGCATCGAACTGCCTGTAATTGCCAACCAGCCCTACTTTGAAATAGTCGAGATTAACTCGCAGATCGATTTGGGCAGCGTGGTTGAGCTGAGCGGTATTGAACTGGCCGACTTCACAAGGCTTAATCCCGCTTTCCGCCGCTCACTGACGTCACCGCAGAGCAGTCACAATCTGTTGCTACCTATGGGCACGGCACAGCCATTGCGCGACATGCTGGCAACGACCGACCCTAAAACCTGGGTGCCCCATACCGAGTACGCTGTAGCCAACGGCGACACCCTGTCTGAGATTGCCGCGCGCTTTGATATACCAACCGCATGGTTGCGCGAGCGCAACAGTCTCAAGACTGATCGCCTGCAAATTAAGCAGCTGTTATTGATCCCTCACAGTGGCAGCTCTGGCAATTATTTAACCAGTGTAAAAACCGGCGCTTTGGAGCCCGATTATTACCGTGTCCGCAGCGGCGATTCACTCTGGTCTATTGCGAAGAAATTTAATACCAGTATTAAACGCCTGCGAGAGGCCAATAAGTTATCCAGTAATACGCTGCAGCTAAATGATCGCTTAGTGATTGGCAGCAAGGCTGCTGAAGTGAAGTCGGAGCATGTTCGCAAGCTCTCTTACCGAGTCAGACACGGCGATTCTCTGTCGCTGATCGCGAGCCGCTTTGATGTTGCGATTTCTGATATTACAGGTTGGAATAAGATTAGCCGCAGCGCGCTACTGCAGCCGGGTCAGCGCCTGACTCTGTTTATCAACGCACTGAAAATCTGAATCGCCAGCAAAGCCAATCTGTGAAGCTTTGCTGGGACTGTTTGAATAGACGGTTTGAATAGACGGTTTGATTAGACGATTCAATTGGACTGCTTGAATACTGCGGGTGCCGAGAGAAGCACCCGCAAGACTTACATCACCCTTTATCCTAACGCTCTATGTCAGCACTTTCGCGAAGAGATTTCTGCACAGCTTGCAGTTCACGACCACCAGTAGATGAAACACCGGCGTAACTGAGGCTGGCCTTTTGCTCTTTGCTGAGCTTGCTGCTGTCACCCGCTTCAACAGCCGTTAATGCCACCACAACAAAGTCGCCGCTGCGAGTATAGAAGCTTTCGATCAGGTCTTCAGTGGCCGTGGCCGGCAGCTGAAAAGCAAAGCGTTTGATTTCGTTGTTAATGCCGCCAGTACTGCGCTTGGCATCGAGAACAACCTGCCAATCTAAGTCTTCGGCTTTAGCCACTGCTTCAATGGTCTCACCAGAATCAACTCTGGCCAATAATTCGTCACCACGGGTCGCAAGGCTGGCACGAGCCAATTGATCGGTCAATGAGGCCACCACTGCGCCCTGCACTTCAGCTATGTCTTTTTGACGCGCAGGAATAGACTTATTAAGTTTCACAACCACGTAACGGTCACCGCCCAACTCCAGTACTTCGCTGGCATAGCTATCTTCTAGTACTTCGCTACTAAAGGCCGCCTTGAGCACCGCTGGATTGGAACTGATACCTGCAGCGCCGGCACGAGTAAAGGGCTCTGACACCTGAGCCGTCAGCTCTAGGTCAGCGGCAATCTCAGCAAGGTTCTCGGCGTTGTAGCTAAGCTCTTTCAAGTTGGCCAGCTTCTCAACTAACCAGACATCGGTGAGTTCACTGACTAGCTCCTGTTCGATTCGAGCGCGCTCACTGTCAAAGTCTACGATCTGCTCCTGCATGTCCAGCAGCTTGATTAGATGCGTGCCGCTGTCAGTTGCCACAGGTGCAGAGACTTCGCCTACCTGCAGCGACTCTAGTGCCGCTTCAAAGGACTCGGGGAAGGTCTCGCCTGAGGTGTAACCCAGGTCGCCACCAAAGTCTGCAGAGCCGACGTCTTCGGAGTACTCTTTGGCCAGGGCCTCAAAGCTTTCACCAGCGGCTAATTTTTCGTTTATCTCAGCTAGAACCGCGTCACTTGGCTGCGCCAAAAGAATGTGTGCAGCTTGACGAGAAGTGGTTGATTCAAGGCTTTCACGCTGCTCTTCGTAGCGTGCTCGGACCTGCTCTTCTGCGACACTCTGGGAAGCGCTAAACAGCTCAGGACTAAGTTCGATATAGTCAATAACAACCTGCTCGGGAGCTTGATAGCGCTGCTTATTGGCTTCGTAATAAGCTGTAATCTGCTCATCGCTCAATTGCACGGCATCTACTGCCGGCTGCAATGGCAAGGTTAGGTAATAGTAGTTGCGCTGCTGTTCGGTAATATTGGCGATCAGATCTAATTCGCTGGCAGTGACAAAGCCGGAGGCAACAAAACCACGAACATACTGTTCGATCAAGAGATCGTCTTTCAGCATTTCCAAAAAAGTGCCGCTGGTAAAGCCCTGAGCACGGATGGTGTAGAGGTAAAGATCTTGGTCAAAGCGGCCGTCATCTGACAAAAAGGACGGCGTACCGATAAGTAATTTGCTGGTTGTGCTTGATGACACACCCATACCAGCAGATTTTGCCGCTTGGGAAAGCAGTCTGCGGCCAATTATTTGTTCCATCACCTGTGGACGGATTAGCTCGTCTTCGAGCAATGAGGCATCTAGGCCTTCATTTTCACTGAGAATGCGTCGCTTCTCGCCGGTGATCGCACGCAGCACGCTTAACTCTGTAACCTTTTCACCGTTGACGGTGACCGCTGTATCAGCCCCACTACCGGACATGGACAGAGAACCAATACCAGAAAAAGCGAAAACAATGGCAATCAAAATAACGATGCCGAAGGCGATGCCTTTCATATTGTGTCTAAAACTGTCTAACATTTTCCTGTCCCTTAATGCTGATAATACGGTTAATTCAATATCATTTTTTTCTATAAAGCTTTTAATTGGCTCTGGATTAAAAAAGGCGCATCACCGATGCGCCTTTTTACCAAATATACAACCTTTGGATTTATCTTAGTTAACAGCGTCTTTTAACGCTTTACCAGCTTTAAAGCTAGGAACGTTAGCTGCTTTAATCTGGATTTCTTGACCAGTCTGCGGGTTGCGACCAGCACGAGCTGCACGATGCTTAACAGCAAAGGTACCGAAGCCAACCAATGAAACCTGATCGCCGTTCTTCAGTGATCCAGTTACTGCTTCAAGTGCTGAGTCCAATGCACGGCCAGCAGATGCTTTAGAGATGTCTGCGCCAGCAGCGATTGCGTCGATAAGTTCAGATTTATTCACGGTATTCCCCTTTTTTTTGGAATTAGTAATTTCGTAGTCAAATAGAAAGGCTTTTTGGGTCCAAACTCACCACACATCTGGTCTCAAGCTCAATCGTGGGTACGTTATACCAATAGCTATTTCGATGGTCAAGCTCCTTTCCCCGAAATAGCCGATTTCTTTAAATCTAGTGGGTGCTTGGCCTAGAGGACTGTTGCCCCTGATCCTTCGGCCCACTACTACGGTTAAATTCTTCGTCGCTCAAGGATTCCGGATTATGTTCTAAGGCAATGGCCAAGACCTCATCGATCCACTTCACCTGGCAGATAGTAAGATCAGCTTTAATATTGTCCGGTATCTCCTTCAAATCACTGCCATTATCATCGGGAATGATCACCGTGGTAATGCCGCCGCGATGGGCTGCAAGAAGCTTTTCCTTGAGTCCACCAATCTTCAACACCTGACCGCGCAGGGTTATCTCACCGGTCATTGCGACGTTAGCCTTAACCGGAATACCGGTTAAAACCGATACTAAGGCAGTGCACATGCCAACACCGGCGGAAGGACCGTCTTTTGGTGTTGCGCCCTCAGGCACATGGATGTGTAAATCGTTTTCCTGATAGAAGTCCTTGCGAATCCCCAGGGCCTTAGCGCGGCTTCTAACTACTGTAAGCGCCGCTTGAATGGATTCCTGCATTACATCACCCAGAGAGCCGGTTTTGATCACACGGCCTTTACCGGGGATTGCTGCAGACTCAATAGTCAGCAGCTCACCGCCAACAGATGTCCAAGCTAGGCCAGTCACCTGCCCTATCTGGTTTTCGGCTTCGGCACGGCCATAGTCAAAGCGTCGAACACCGAGCAGAGACTCGAGTTGCTCAGAGCCAACACTGTCGGTTGAGGCGGCGCCGTCGCGAACATGCTCGGTAACAATTTTGCGACAGATCTTAGCTATATCTCGATCCAGTCCACGTACTCCGGCTTCGCGGGTGTAGTACCTGATGGCGTCTTGCAGCGCCCCTTCGGTAATTTCCAGTTCGGACTCTTTCAAGCCATTGGCTTTACGCTGCTTGGGCACTAGATACTTTTCAGCAATAGCGACCTTTTCCCCTTCGGTATACCCTGGGATACGAATCACTTCCATACGGTCCAGCAGCGGGCCGGGAATATTCATTGAGTTGGCAGTACAGATAAACATCACATCAGAGAGGTCGTAATCCACCTCTAGATAATGGTCGTTAAAAGTATGATTCTGCTCTGGGTCAAGCACCTCTAAAAGTGCCGATGCCGGATCGCCGCGCTGGTCCATGCCCATCTTGTCGATTTCATCGAGCAGGAACAGGGGGTTCTTGACCTTTACCTTTGAGAGCTTCTGAATCACCTTGCCGGGCAACGAACCAATATAGGTTCGGCGATGGCCGCGAATTTCCGCTTCGTCGCGCACGCCGCCGAGGCTCATACGAACAAACTGTCTACCTGTGGCCCGGGCTATAGATTCACCTAGGGAGGTTTTACCCACACCTGGAGGCCCAACCAAACAGAGTACCGGGCCCTTAAGCTTTTTAACTCGCTGTTGAACCGCCAAAAACTCGAGAATGCGTTCTTTGACTTCTTCCAAACCGTGATGATCTTGGTCCAGTGTCTGCTGGGCTTCAACCAGATTGTGTTTTACCCGGGAGCGCTTTTTCCAGGGCACACCGATCATCCAATCGATATAGTTGCGTAGAACTGAGGCCTCGGCTGACATGGGCGACATCATCTTGAGTTTGCTCAGTTCGGACTTGGTCTTCTCGAGGGCAGCTTTTGGCATACCCACTTCTTCAACTTTTGCCTCGAGCTGATCGATCTCGGAACCAGCGTCATCTATATCACCCAGCTCTTTCTGGATAGCTTTCATCTGCTCGTTGAGGTAATACTCGCGCTGACTCTTTTCCATTTGTTTTTTAACACGGCCGCGGATGCGCTGCTCAATCTGAAAAAGATCAATTTCAGATTCCATCAAGCCCATAAGATGCTCGAAGCGCTCGGTGAGATCGGCAACTTCCAATACATCCTGCTTCTGCTCAATACTCAGAGTCATATGGGACGCAATGGTATCGGCAAGACGATTGGCGTCTTCGATACCGCTAACTGTGGCGATTACTTCGGCCGGAATTTTCTTGCTCAAATTGACATACTGTTCAAATAGCGACATCGCTGAGCGCGTTAGCACCTCAGCTTCGCGCTCATCCAGGTCGCCGTCAGGTAGTTCTTCAATCTTGGTCTGCATAAACGCGCCGCTTTCTACAGCATCAATCAGGTTGACCCTTGAAGCGCCCTCGACCAAGACTTTTAATGTGCCATCTGGTAGTTTGAGCATTTGCAAAATAGTGGCGAGAGTACCCACCGAGTAGAGATCCTTGAGTTCAGGGTTATCATCTGCAGGGTTGCGCTGAGCCAGTAAAACGACTTGTTTGTCATTTTCCATAGCGTCTTCTAGGGCCGTAATCGACTTCTCGCGACCGACAAACAACGGCACAACCATATGCGGGTAGACAACCACATCACGCAATGGCAAAAGCGGATAGATCATATCTGTAGTTTCAGTAGGTATAACGGCCATGGTTACCTCGGCTTGTCGGGAGCGCGACTTTGCACCCCAGTGTTCAGTTTTATAATCAGACTAGTCTTTTATATTGGGACTCGCGACGGAAAAACAACCTCAGCCGCACGCTTAATTGACGAAAACTTATTTTTTCACTCAAGTGCGAATTGAAGGCTAATCTTCAGGGCATAAAAAAGGCGACTAACGTCGCCTTTTTTAGATCTACAGTCTCATATTACCTGGTGTTCGAACCAAGCCTAAGCTTCATCGCTTGCCTGTTTTTGATCATTTTGCTCATAAACCAACAGCGGTTCATTATCACCATTGATCACTGCAGCATCCACAACAACTTTGACCACACTGGGCTCTGAGGGGATTCGGTACATCGTATCGAGCAACACTGTCTCTAGAATTGAACGCAGACCTCGGGCACCAGTCTTTCGTTCAATAGCTTTTTCAGCAATGGCATCAAGTGCATCGCGACGCAAATCAAGTTCCACGCCTTCCATAGAGAACAGCGCTTGATATTGCTTGAACAGCGCATTCTTTGGTTCCACTAGAATATTAACCAGTGCATCCCGATCTAGCTCTTGCAGCGTTGCCACTACAGGCAAACGACCGATAAACTCTGGAATCAATCCATAGCCAATCAAATCACTCGGCTGGACATCGAGCAGTGTTTCACCGATCGACTTCTGACTGTCTTTGCTGCTGACCTCGGCACTGAAACCTATACCGCCTTTCTCAGAGCGATCGCGGATGACCTTCTCAAGTCCTGCAAATGCACCGCCGCAGATAAACAGAATATTGGAAGTATCAACTTGCAGGAATTCCTGCTGCGGATGCTTGCGGCCACCCTGAGGTGGTACTGAGGCAACAGTGCCCTCGATCAGCTTGAGCAATGCTTGCTGTACGCCTTCACCGGAAACATCGCGTGTGATTGAGGGATTGTCAGATTTGCGCGAAATCTTATCGATTTCATCTATATAAACAATGCCGCGCTGGGCTTTCTCGACATCGTAATCGCACTTCTGCAGTAGCTTCTGAATAATATTTTCAACGTCTTCACCCACATAACCCGCTTCTGTCAACGTCGTGGCATCAGCAATTGTGAAGGGAACGTCTAACATGC
>CAWLBR010000005.1:0-41882 GCA_963855085.1 Gammaproteobacteria bacterium | reverse complement strand
CTAGTGATCGCCTGACGGATCCACCAGGTTGCATAGGTGGAGAACTTATAGCCACGACGGTATTCGAACTTGTCTACGGCTTTCATCAGGCCGATATTGCCTTCCTGAATTAGATCCAGGAACTGCAGACCACGGTTGGTATACTTTTTCGCGATGGAGATAACCAGTCGCAGGTTAGCCTCAACCATTTCTTTCTTGGCGCGACGGGCCATGGCTTCACCCATGGTCATACGGCGATTAATATCTTTAATCTGTGCAATGTTCATGTCGGCAAGTTTTTCAACCTGCGCCAGCTTGCGCTGTGAGCGGAGAATTTCCACTTCCTGTTCGGCAACACGCTCGGCCCAGCTCTCTTTCGAATTGGCTAGCTCTGTGGTCCACTTCATGTTCGATTCATTGCCGGGGAACAGTTTGATAAATTCCTTGCGTGGCATTTTGCCCAAGCGAATACAGAGACGCATAATCTTGCGCTCTTCGCCGCGAACGCGTTCTACTGCGAGGCGAACTTTGGCAATCAATGGATCAAACTGACGCGGAGTCAGTTTTAAGAACTTGAACAGTTCCGCCAGTTCTTCGAGATTCTTTTGCGATGCTTCACCGTTGCGGCCGTAACGGGCCACGCAGGTATCGGTTTTCTTTAGCTGCTTGCGGATAGTGTCAAAGCGTTCAAAAGCGACTTCAGGATCCAGTCCGCCTTCGTGCTGCTCTTCTTCTTCCTCTTCCTCTGCCTCTTCGGGATTCTCCAGCTTTAGGGCTTCAGCAGCTTGCTGCTGGGCCAGTGCTGAAGGCACATGCTCCATGGGATTGAGGTAACCGCTGATAATATCCGTGAGCTTTTTGTCGCCCGCTTCAACTTTTTCATATTCGGCAATAATAGTGGCGACTGTGGTCGGCCAGTCAGCAACCGCGGACATCAGCTCGCGGGTACCTTCTTCAATGCGTTTGGCAATTTCAATTTCGCCTTCACGAGTCAACAGCTCAACCGAACCCATCTCGCGCATGTACATGCGCACCGGATCGGTGGTGCGGTGTTGCTCGGATTCGACTGACGCCAGAGCCGCGGCCGCTTCTGCAGCTGCTACTTCATCGGGCGTGTTGTCACTGGCGAGACTTGAAAGGGTGTCGGCATCTGGGGCTGTCTCAAAGACAGTAATACCCATATCGTTGATCATCTGGATGATATCTTCGACCTGTTCGGGATCGGCTATATCTTCTGGCAGGTGGTCATTGACTTCAGCATAGGTCAGATACCGCTGTTCGCGGCCCTTGGCTATAAGGTCTTTGATGCCGGATTGTTGCTTTTGGTTCGTATCGCTCATAGGGCTCGATTACTGTTTAGGGGCTGAAAAATAGCGGAGGATTATAGCCGAAAATATCGCCTATGTCCGCACCAATTTAGGCTTTATTTGGTCATGCCATTTTTTGTTATCTTAGACCACAAGTCGTTGTTTTATCTTATTTTTTAGCTCGACGTATTGATTGTCGTCGCCCAGCTGCATGTGAATCTTCCAGAGCTGCTTGATCTGACGTTCGTTGAGGATTTCCTGAGCCAGCAAATAAGTGGCTTTGCGTTCTCCGGGAAGAGCTTCAAAGACATCTCTGGTGACATGGGCGAGAGTGTCGGAAAATTCCTGATCATCGTCGCGGCCAGTGCCTTTGGGCGGCTGGTGAAGTTCGCTGCCAGCGAGGGTTTTGAGTAGCTGCAATTCGCTCTGATCTGAGTAGGTGGCCTGCCAGCGGGCAAATATATGCGAGGTTTTACTGCAGGCGGGCTCGCTGTTCACCAGCGCCAGAATCTTGAGAAACAATGTCATATCTGGGTCCGCTGAGACGCTAAGCATTTCAACATCTTCAACATACTCTGCTAGCTGCGGATGATTGACTAGCAGGGCACTGAGAAACTTGATCGGCGACAGGCGGATTTTGCTGCGGCGCACGGCGACGATTTCTGGGTAGGGCTGTTCATAGTCGCCATCACCATAGACATCATCCGGCGGTGGTCCTGAGTAAAAGTCCTCAGGTGGCGCTTGATTTCGGCCTTGGCCGCCGGGCTTGACTGTCGCCTGCGCTGGAGGCTGAGGCGTACTACCACGTTGGGCGGGTGGCTTATGGGTGGCTACATAATCCCGCAGATTTTCCGCTGAGATACCGGTGCGACTGGAGAGCTCTTCAAGCATCAGCTGGCGAAACACTCCCTGGGGAATGCGATTGATCTGCGGTGCGCAGACCTTGCTCAGGCGCGCTTTGCCATCGGCGGTGCTGCTATCTATACCATCGCTAAGCTGTTCAAAGAGAAATTCGGAGAGGGGCTGTGCTCGGTCCACCTGCTGCATAAAGTCTTGCTTGCCGAGCTGGCGCACCATGGTGTCTGGATCTTCGCCGTCGGGTAGAAATAAAAACTTCGCCGAGACACCGTCGCGCATCTCTGGGATTGCCGTGTCCAGTGCTCGAGCTGCAGCTTTGCGCCCGGCTTTGTCGCCATCAAAACAAAATACGATCTCAGAGGTGTAGCGGAAAATCTTTTGCAGGTGGCTCTCAGTCAGTGCAGTGCCCAAGGTGGCCACGGCATTGTTGATCTCGAATTGGGCTAGGGCGATAACATCCATATAGCCCTCAACCATTATCAGGCAGGGGATTTCTTTTAGTGCTTGCCGTGCCTCATAGAGCCCGTAGAGCTCACGGCCTTTGCTAAACACCGGAGTCTCCGGCGAGTTGAGGTATTTGGGTTTGCTGTCATCCAGGACCCGCCCGCCAAAGCCGACAGTGCGGCCGCGCTGATCGCGGATCGGGAAGGTAATGCGGTGACGAAAGAAGTCATACTGTTTCTTTTCTTCTGGCTTGACTACGAGCATGCCGGATTCATGCAGCAGACCGGTGCGCTGTTCGTCGCTGCCCACAGCCTTTAATAGATTGTCCCAGCCCGGTGGAGCGTAGCCCACGCCGTATTGTGCGGCGACCTGTCCGCTAAGGCCGCGGGCCTTGAGGTAATCAACGGCGGTGGCTGCTCCTGCATGTTTGCGCAACTGCTGGCGGAAATAGCGATCGGACTCGGTCAATATTGAGTAGAGGCTGTCTTTTTGTTTGCTGATCCCAGGGTCTTGGGCCGCTTCTCGTGGAATTTCTAGGCCAGCGTTGCGCGCTAGCATTTCCACTGCGGGCAGGAAGTCGAGACGGTCGAACTCCATAACAAAGCCTAGGGCATTGCCGCCGGCGCCACAGCCAAAGCAGTAGTAAAACTGTTTGTCTTGGGCAACCGTAAAGGAGGGGCTTTTTTCTTCGTGAAAGGGGCAGCAGGCTTTGTAGTTTTTACCGGCTTTTTTTAGCTGTACGCGGCCATTGACCACGTCAACAATGTCGATGCGGTCGAGCAGGTCATCAATAAAGGTTTGTGGTATTCGTCCGGCCATCAGGGTTACAGGTTGCTCGTTTTTTAAGGGATCAGTGTAACGCCTTGGGCCGGGAAATAAACCTGCTTGGCTATTTAGCTGTCTAGCTAATTTAGGTGCTTAGCTATTTAACTGTTTAGGGCAGCTTTAACCAAACCGCTGACGGCACCTGTATCTGCACGTCCTTGAACCTGTGGGCGCAGAATGCCCATTACCTTGCCCATATCGGCCATTGAGGCAGCGCCAGTCTGGCTGATCGCGCTCTGTACCAGTTCGGCAATTTCAGCGTCGGTGAGAGCAGTTGGCAGAAAATCTTGAATCACATTAATCTCGGCGATTTCAATATCCGCCAGTTCTTGACGACCGGCAGCTTCGTACTGAGTGATAGAGTCGCGGCGCTGTTTAACCATTTTGTCGAGAATGGCCAATACTCGCGCGTCATCTATATCGATGCGCTCGTCGACTTCTACGCGTTTGATCTCGGCTTGGACCAGACGGATAGCACCTAGGCGGGGTTTGTCTTTGGCTCGCATTGCCTCTTTCATGGCATCTTTAAGCGTCGTTTTCATGGACATATGAGTTCTCCTGAGGATTGTATTACTGAATTCCAGAAACACAAAAAGCGCCGGTTGGGCGCTCTCTGCATTGACTCTCTATGGTACTGCTCTGGGTTGAAGAGCGGTGCTTAATAGAGTCGAGTAAACTTGCGTGATTCGCGAGATACTTTTTTCTGGTTGCGCTTTACAGCTGCTGCTGCTTTACGCTTGCGTTCCCACGTAGGCTTCTCGTAGAACTCGCAGCTGCGAACTTTAGCCAGAATGCCGGCTTTTTCGCATGAACGTTTGAAACGACGTAATGCTACGTCAAAGGGCTCGTTTTCTTTAAGTCGAACGCTTGGCATCTATATATAATCCTGTGGTAAACACTTGTGTACAGTGATCTGTCCCTAACCGTCTTTGATAGGTGACCCTTTAAGGGCGCGTAGTCTATACACTTCCCAGTTTTGATGCAAAGTTTTTTAGCGTCTTTTTAGCTGTTCTTGCGAGACTGCAAACTACAGGTTCACACAGCCCTACAGAGGGTTTACAGTTACGCCCTCAGCCGACGATTTGTCCAGCGTTGGCGCTACTTTAAAGCAATGCTGCAAGGCCCCTATAAATGCTTGTTCTCGGTGTCGAAACCTCCTGCGATGAAACCGGTGTAGCTGTCTATGACAGTGAGCGTGGGTTATTAGCGCACAATCTATATTCTCAGGTAAAGCTCCATGCCGAGTATGGCGGAGTAGTGCCAGAGCTGGCCTCACGAGATCATGTGCGCAAGATATTGCCCATGTTGGAGAAGGTTTTAGCCTCAGCTGATGTCACTACGGCGGATTTGGATGGCATTGCTTACACTGCTGGCCCAGGTCTTATGGGTGCATTAATGGTGGGAGGAGCTGCAGCAACTGCGCTTGGCTATACCCTTGGCATTCCCGTATTAGGTGTTCACCATATGGAAGGGCACCTGCTGGCACCTATGCTTGAAGATAATCCGCCGGCCTTTCCCTTTGTTGCCCTGTTAGTTTCTGGCGGACATACTCAGCTGGTCGCAGTGACGGCGATTGGTGAGTATGAACTGCTCGGGGAATCGATCGACGATGCCGCTGGGGAAGCCTTTGATAAAACCGCTAAGCTGCTCGATTTAGATTATCCCGGTGGCCCACGTTTGGCCGCCATGGCCGATCGCGGCACTATTGACCGCTTTAGTTTCCCGCGGCCCATGACAGATCGCCCGGGACTCGAATTTAGTTTTTCCGGTTTAAAGACCTATACCCGCAATCTGATTGAAAAAAACCGTGGTGATGATGTATTGCCAGACGAGCAGTGCATGCTCGATATCTGTGCCGGATTTCAGGAAGCAGTAGTGGATACATTGGTGATTAAATGTCGCCGCGCCATGCAGCAAACTGGTATGAAGCGTCTTGTAATCGCCGGCGGCGTATCCGCTAACACCAGATTGCGTGAAAAACTCGAGGTGGCTCTTGCTAAAGAGGGCGCTGAGGTGTTTTATGCCCGTCATGAGTTTTGTACCGACAATGGGGCAATGATTGCCTATGCTGGCTGTCAGCGTCTGTTGGCGGGAGAAAAGAATGAACTGGTGATTGCGGCGACGCCGCGATGGCCGTTAGATAAATTGACTGGGCTAGGGGAAGCTGTTTGATGGATATTGTTTATATAAGAGATCTGCGTATTGAAACCATTATTGGTATCTATGATTGGGAGCGCGAGGTCAAACAAACTGTTAGTCTGGACTTAGAAATGGCCCATGATATTCGTCGTGCCGCAGAAACCGACGACATTAAGTATGCCCTCAACTACAAATCGATTGCTAAGCGGTTGATTAAGTTTATTGAAGAGAGTGAGTTCTTGCTGGTTGAGCGCATGGCTGAAGAAGTGGCTGGTATTGTCAGAAATGAGTTTTCCGTGCCCTGGTTGCGATTGCGTGTTAGCAAGCCTGGCGCTCTTAGAGGTTCTCAAGATGTGGGGATCTTAATTGAAAGAGGAGTTAAGCCCTAGTGGCACTTATCTATCTTAGTCTCGGTAGCAACGTTGAAGCCCAGCGCAATATTGAGGCGGCGATGGATGCACTGGCCGATACCTTTGGTGAACTGATTATCTCCTCTGTCTATGAGAGTGAGGCTGTGGGTTTTGAAGGCGACAGTTTTTACAATCTGGTGGTGGGCATTCATTCGACCCATTCCATTGGCGAGCTGTCGAAAATATTTAAGGCAGTCGAAGACGTACAGGGTCGCGATCGCACTGCGCCAAAGTTCGGTGCGCGGAGCTTGGATATTGATATTTTAACCGTGGATGATCGCATTGGTGTGATTGATGGGGTCTCTATACCACGGGATGAAATACTCAAAAATGCCTTTGTACTGCAGCCTCTGGCTGAGATTGCCGCTACTGCAGTTCATCCTCAGAGTGGATTAACTTACCAGCAACTGTGGCAGGACTTTGATAAAGATAAACAAAATTTATTCCCTATTGAGTTTATCTGGCGCGGTAAAAATATTACCCGCGTCACCTGATTCTATATTAGAGGATGCAGCTAATTATCCATTGGCTATAATCAAACAAATCATTATTTTTTAGTCAGGGCAATGACGCCCAGAATCCGTAAAGGAGTAACCATGAAAACATCCCTCGTCAGTCTTTTCTCTCTCGCCATCCTTGTTTCACTGCCAGCCTGCACCACCTTCGATCCCTACACCGGTGATGAAAAAGCCACCAAAACAGCCATTGGTGCCAGCATAGGTGCCGGCGTCGGCGCTGTAGTTGCCTACCTCGACAATAGAGATGAAGACAGCCGCAAGCGCAATAAGCGTATATTGGCTGCCGCGGGCGGTGGCGCTGCAATTGGTGGTGGCATCGGCTATTACATGGACGCCCAAGAGGCAAAACTGCGTCAACAGCTGCGCGGGTCTGGGGTTAGCGTCGAGCGTGTTGGTGACAATATCAATCTGATTATGCCGGGTAATATCACCTTTGCCAGCAACAGTGCCGATATCAATGCGAGCTTTTATTCGGTGCTTGATTCCGTAGCCTTGGTGCTCGAAGAGTACGACAAAACCTTAGTCGTTGTTGCCGGACACACAGACAGTGATGGTGGTGCAACCTTTAATGAGAATTTGTCTCAGCGTCGCGCGCAATCGGTTTCTGGCTACCTGGTGTCGCAAGAACTCTTGCCGGTTAGATTAGAGACCATTGGTTTCGGTGAGCGACAGCCTATAGCTGGCAATGACAGTGCAGCGGGCAAACAGCTTAATCGACGGGTAGAGATTACTCTGCTGCCGATTAGTGGCTAAATGTCTTTGGCGTCTTGTAGTAGATAGCGCCTGCGGCTTCTTGTGAAAAAAAGGCACCTTTTTAGCTAAAGGTGCCTTTTTTTGCGCCGGTGATCTCTAGTGAAGCACAGCGCCCGCGGCGTCTGGTAATGTAAGGCGCCCGCGGCGTCTTGTTACGTCAAAGACTGTTTGAGTTGCCACCATCCACCGCGATGGTTTGGCCTGTCACATAGCTCGCATCAACCGCCAAAAAGAAAGCCGTTCCAGCAATATCCATTTCATTTCCAAGACGTCCCATGGGCACATTGTTGAGCACAGAGTTCTGCTTGGAAATATCATCTTCCTCATGCTCAGGCCATAGAATCGCCCCTGGTGCGACACTGTTTACTCGAACGTGGGGAGCCATGTCCAGTGCCATTGATTTGGTCATGGCGATATTGCCAGCCTTGGCGATGGTGTAGATTGGGTGATCCTTGAGCGCCTGTCGGGCATGCATATCAGAGATATTCACCACCGAGCCACGGGCAGCTGTCAGTTGTGGCGCCAGTCCTTGGGTCAAGAAAAATGGCCCTTTGAGATTGCTGTTGATCAGATCGTCCCACTGCTCATTGGTACATTGTTCAAGCGGCGTGGGATAGAAGCTTGAGGCGTTATTGATCAGCACGTCGAGACGCCCGATAGAGCCCACCAACTGAATGATTTTTTCGATACCGGCCATATCATTGAGGTCGGCCTGCACCAGCAGACAGCTATTGTCGCGCAGCTGATTAAATCTTTCGCAGAGTCGATCAGCGTCAGCGGCGGAGCGGTTGTAGTGAATAATGACTGTATAGCCGGCGTTGTGAAATAGTTCAGCTGTGACTGCGCCAATACGTCTGGCGGCGCCAGTAATCAGTACTACAGGTGTTTGACTGCTGCTCATAATTAATTACTTATCAAAATATTGTTGTTTAATTTCTGTCATACGTGCAGTACGGCGGAGATGTAATTGTCGACCAATTTCCGCTCCATCTATTCCGGCTTCCACCAGATCCGCAACGCTAATATTGCTGATTCCGTCGAGTGCCGCGCGGAGATAATCCGAAGAGGAGTATTCGCGATCTTCAAAGCCGGTTCTGCCTCGGGCATCTGCTTCGCAGCAGAGAATAAAGTCTTCAAGACGGTCGCGGGATTTCAGTGCGCCCACACCTTTTAGCAGATTGACAATAGTCTCTGGTTTTAGCTCTTGGGCCTTGTGGCACATCAGGTGATACTCAGTGACCACCAGAGCTAGCTGGCGTACATCATTGGGCACTTTAAAACGGTCGCAGACATCGTTGACCAGCGGCACACCTCGGGCTTCATGGCCGCGATGGCTGGGTAGTACATGGTCTGGCGTAATGCCTTTGCCTAGATCATGGACCAGCACGGCAAAGCGAATTTTACTGCTATCTGAAAGCCTAACTGACTGCTGCAGTGCCATCAATGTATGGATGCCGGTATCGATTTCTGGGTGATAGTCTGCGCGCTGTGGCACACCAAAAAGCCGTGAGACTTCAGGGAAGAGCACATCCAGTGCGCCGCACTGACGCAGGACTTCGATATAAATATCGGGTGAGCGCTCGCCGAGGGCCCGTTCGGTTTCTTTCCAGACCCGCTCAGCGACTAAATAGTCGAGCTCGCCGCTGCTAGCTATTGTCGTCATTAGCTCCATGGTATCAGGCGCTATAGTGAAACCCAGATGATGATAACGAGCGGCAAAGCGGGCTACTCGCAAGACTCTCAATGGATCTTCGGTAAAGGCCTCGGAGACATGGCGGAGAATCTTTTTATCCAGATCGGCCTGTCCGTTGTAGGGGTCGTAAAGCTGGCCGTCGTCATCTTCGGCCATGGCGTTAATCGTCAGATCCCGGCGCACCAGATCTTCTTCAAGGCTGACATCTGCAGCGGCGTGAAAGGTAAAGCCGCCATAGCCATGACCTGATTTGCGCTCGGTGCGGGCCAGTGCATATTCTTCACCAGTGTCGGGCTTAATAAATACTGGAAAGTCATTGCCCACAGGTAGATAGCCGAGTTCGACCATTTTTTCTGGGGTCGCGCCGACCACCAGCCAATCATTTTCATCGCTGAAATAATTGAGCAGTTTGTCGCGCACAGCGCCGCCAACTCGATAGATTTTCATGTAGATTTCCAGTGTCTGAACCAATGTCTGAACTAGTCTCTGAACCTAATAGTTCAGCTTGCGGATTGTCTGCGCTTGCATTATTTGATTTTTAACGCAGTGAATAGACGCTATTGTAAGGCTCGCTGAGTTGTAGCTCAATGAATAACCGATTCTGCAGGAGGGTTTTTAGCGACGGATTAATAACCCATCAATGTCGAAAGCAACGAATGTTTCTCTTGAAGACATTGATGGGTTGAAGAGATGCACTAGCCTTCGCGACTGGTGATCTCTAATAAATGATAACCAAATTGGGTTTTAACCGGGCCGTGAACCATGCCTAGCTCACCACTGAATACGACTTCATCAAATTCTTTGACCATTTGTCCTGGGCCGAACTGACCTAGGTCGCCGCCGCGGCTACCTGAAGGGCAGCTTGAATGTTCACTTGCTACATTGGCGAAGTCTGCACCGGCTTCAATCTGTTGCTTTAAGGTTGCACATTTCTCTTCGCTATCAACCAATATATGTCGCGCACTTGCTGTGGCCATTCTATTTTCTCCATACGGAATTAGATTAAGGGTTTGTTGGGGCTGATTATCGTGGCAAACAGGGCTGTTGTAAATTACTCCACTTCCTCGGTGCTGTGCATCAGGTCACGAAGTGCCTGTTTGTCCAGTATTTCGATCTCTTTTTTATTCACGGCTAGGTACTTCTTTCTCTGGAAGTGCCCCAGCACACGGCTGACAGTTTCAACTGTCAAACCCAGATAATTGCTAATTTCACCCCGGGACATAGGCAGCCACAGGCGCGTCGAAGAGAGCCCCTGTAGGACCAGGCGATCAGAGATACTCAGTAGTAGGCTGGCGAGCTTCTGTTGCGCGGAGCTTCCTGCCAGCAGTGCAATCAAGCGCTGGTCGGCGTTAATCTCGCGACTGATCAGCTTCATCACATATTTTTGGAGAGAGGGTATTGAGTTGCCCAAATCATCCAGCTGTTCGTAGGGTATTTCGCAGACGGACGTGGTCTCAAGGGCAATGGCTGTATTTTGATACTGCTCGTCGGCTAGTCCATCCCAACCAAATACCTCCCCAGGGAAATAGAACCCAGTGACCTGCTCACGGCCGTCCGGATCAATGCAGAAGGATTTGATTGAGCCGCTGCGAACGGCGTAGAGAGAGGTGAAGGGATCACCGCTAAAAAACACCCCCTCCCTTGGCTGCAGAGGTTTTTTGCGCTCGATAAGTTCATCGAGTTTATACAGGTCTCCGGCACCTAGACCCAGAGGCAGACAGAGGCTATTCATACGACAGGTGTGGCAGCTAAGCGGTCTCGCGAAGCCGACGAATATTTTTTTCACTGTAGTCTCGATGATTAGAAATCCCTTTCAATAATGAGTCTGTCGGCGGCCAGATTTTCACTGATATCTGGGAATATTAATTTGAACGGCTAGCCACAATATTTTTCGGGTGGCTCAGGTCGCGTCCTGCAACCTTGAATCCACCTGATCTCCCAATGTGAGTATAGACCTCGAGTTGATTTATATCAGGTCGATTTTTCTTGTACTCGGATAATTTGTGCCGCTGTAAGATTTGCCTACTACACTGAAATTAATGTGAATAATGCTATTGCGAGGGTTGTAATGAAAAATATGCTGGTTGTATTGGATGGCTCAAGTAGTGATGAACATGTGTTTAAACAGGCAATTAAATTGGCCGCTAGCAGTGGCGCTGATATCCATCTATTTATGACTGTTTATGATTCCATTGAAGAGCTTAATCGCTATGTGGGATTCGATAACTATCAAGAGGTGAAGCAGTCGATACTCGATGAAGCCGAGGTCAAGCTGCGGCGGCTCACCGATAAGTTTGGTGATCACTTTTCATCGACCATGCACTGGGGGCGGCGCTGGCACTTTCATGTAATCTCGGAGGCGAAAAAGATTTCCGCCGACCTAGTGATCAAAGCAGTGCGTCGACATTCTCGTATCGCCGAATTTTTACAAACCCCAGAGGACTGGCATCTGCTCCGTGGTGCAAGCTGTCCGGTGTGGTTGGTTAATGACACCACAGCTCATATAGACAGAGTGGTGGCAGCTTTTAGTACTCTGGAAGAGACTGAAGATCACCGGCATTTGGGGGAGCGAGTATTGCAAAAAGCCAATGAGCTGGCCACTGCTCTGGGTGCAGAATTACACGTGGTGTCGGTGGTTCCGGACTGGCTCCAAACTCAGGCCATTGTCGGGCCTGTGCCTGGAATGCCCGGTCAGTTCTCCGCAGTGATGGCGGATATAGGTGAGCAGGCTCTAGATCGCGCCGAAGAAATTATCCATGAGACTCTTGAAAAGCTCGCTATTGATGCAGATGTAACCGAGGTTAGAAGCGGTTCTGTCGATACTGAACTTGCGGACGCGGTAGGGGATACAGGTGCTCTAGTGATTGGCAGTGCTGCCGCGAGAAACCTCTCCGCCAAGGTGGCCGGCAACCTGTTTGGCAATACCTCGGAAAAGGTTATCCACCATGTTCGTGGGGATGTGCTTGTAGTCCATTGAGAAGAGGCGATTAAAGAGAGCCTATTAAAAGCAATTTATCTAAAAAGCGGCCCACCAAAAATGGGCCACTAATCTAAAACCTGTCTTCATTTCTTCTCCGGCGCACCCCAAAGCTCCTCAAGACGTTTCTCGCGACCACAGCCCCAGCGGTAGTAGTTGTAACGCACGGGGTTCTTTAGGTAGTAGTCCTGATGGTAGTCCTCTGCCGGATAAAAGCGGCTCGAGGGGGTGAGTTGGGTGGCGATCTCAGCTTTTAAGAGACCGCTAGCGGCGAGGGCATCCTTTGAAGACTGGGCGATATTGCGCTGCTCTTCAGTTTGGTAGAAAATCTCGCTGCGGTACTGCTGGCCGCGATCACAGAACTGACCACTGCCATCTGTGGGGTCAATAGTCTTCCAGAAATACTCCACCAGATCGCTATAGCTGACAGTTTGGTCATCAAAGATTACCTCAACGGCTTCCGTATGACCGCTGCCGCCTGAGGAAACCTGTTTGTAGGTGGGGTTCTTTAGCTGGCCACCTATATAACCTGATGCGGCAGATACCACGCCATCGAGTTTCTCGAAATCACTCTCTGTGCACCAAAAGCAGCCTCCGGCAAATACAGCGCTCTGCTCTTTAGCAATGGCTTTGGATGTCACAAGGCTACAAAGACTAAGGGCTATAATAATGATGGCAAGGGATAGTTTGGGCTTCATTTTTTGCATGCTCCATGTTTGTAATTAAGTGACTCAATCTCGGTTAAAGGGTTTACGGGTTGAGCGCAGTTAGGGATTGGAGTATCGAGTAGGCTATTAGTTTCAGGATAGTAGTTTCAGGATAGTAGTTTCAAGCTATTTGCCACCCTTCATTTTAGTCGCAATCCTGCTGCTGCCGTGATTTTGATATTTTTATCTCCCCTCCGTAAAACTATTTTTTAACTCATTGAAAAACATGGGTTTTAAGTTCTTGACGAAAACCTGTTTTAGACTTAATTTCGCAGTGTTAATGAGAACGGCGCGGTTGGCTGAAA
The DNA here is from genome assembly GCA_963855085.1 of Gammaproteobacteria bacterium. Classification (GTDB taxonomy): domain Bacteria; phylum Pseudomonadota; class Gammaproteobacteria; order Pseudomonadales; family Porticoccaceae; genus HTCC2207. The sequence goes on along the minus strand of CAWLBR010000005.1, from coordinate 28,967 downwards.
TCTGTTGTGGGCTGTAATTGAAGGATGGCTTATGAGCGATGACGTAGAGCTGGGTACAGACGACGATTTTGCAGAGGAGCAGGTACCTGTGCTGTCTGAAAAGCGTCAATTGGAAGTTGATCGCGAAGCGCGTCGACGCCTGGAGCAAAAGCTTGAAGAGGCACGGCTTAAAAAACAGACTCAGGACTATGATGACGATTTTGACTTGGATTGAGGTCGCTGGTTTAAGGTCAAGGGCTTGGCGGTTTAATACAGTGCTTTGCTAGGCTGCCTTACAAGGCCCTCTTATATCCGCAATCACCCATTTCACTGGAAAGCCGCCAAGTAGATTTTTGCAACATTCAACGCCTAATTTTGGCATAATGCCGGACGCCAAAAGTTCACTTCCCTCTGGAATCTGTCTGTGTCGCAAGCGCCATTATTGAGTGTTGAAAATCTCGCCTTCGAACGTGATGACAGCTGTCTGTTCTCAGGGGTGAATTTTTCTGTAGATCCCGGCGATGTTTTACAGATTGAAGGGGCTAACGGCAGCGGCAAGACTACCTTGCTGCGCCTACTAACTGGCTCTCTGCAGCCCAGTGCGGGCAATATTAGCTACCTTGGCCAAGCGCTATCTGCATGCCGCTACGACTACCTCTCCGATATGCTTTATATAGGGCACCAGCCCGCAGTTAAATTAAATCTTAGCGCCGAGGAAAATCTGCGTTGGATGGTGGCTACTTCCGCCCAGTCAAATGACACCTCGATTGCTAATGCGCTAACTCAGGTTGGCTTGGCCGGTTACAGCGATATTCCCTGTTACGCCCTGTCTGCAGGGCAGCATCGTCGGGTCGCCCTGGCACGGCTGCTGATTAGTGAGGCGCGCCTCTGGTATCTGGATGAACCCTTTACCTCGATTGATAAGCAGGGTGTGGCGTTTTTACAATCCTGTCTGCAGCAGCATGTGGCGGATGGCGGCGCAGTGATTCTCTCAACTCACCAAGATCTGGCACTGACTGGGCTGCGTAAATATAAGCTGATGCCTCATGCTGAGGCGGTCGTCTAATGTCGAGTCCAGCGGCGAGAAAAATAAACAGTGGTTTTACGGCTTGGTTGCGCCGTGATCTGCTGCTGGCTTATCGCCGTCGCGGTGAAGTGGCCAGTCCGGTGGTGTTTTTTATCATGGTGTCGACACTTATTCCCCTAGGTTTAACCCCCGAGGCGGCACAGCTTGAAAAGGTCGCGGCGGGAATGATTTGGATAATGGCTCTTTTAGCCACGCTGCTCTCAGTGGATGGTTTGTTCTCCAGTGACTATCAGGACGGTAGCCTCGAGCAGATGTTGATCACGCCGCAGCTTTTGCCGCTGCCAATACTGGGTAAGGTAACCGCACACTGGCTGACTACGGGTTTACCCCTGACGCTGGTGTCGCCGCTACTGGGTTTGATGTTGTCGCTGCCCGATGCTGGCTATCTGCCGTTGATATGCAGTTTGGCACTGGGCACTGCCTGTTTAAGTTTGGTCGGTGCCGTGGGAGCCGCATTGACTGTATCACTGCGCAAAGGTGGCCTGTTGCTGTCTCTGCTGGTGATGCCGCTGTATATGCCTGTAATTATTTTTGGCACTGCGACGGTGAACTCCGCCGTCGATGGATTAAATTGGCTGCCACCGCTGGCGATACTGGGTGCGCTGTTTGCCGCTTCGGTGGCGCTCTGTCCTCTGGCAGCTGCTGGGGCGCTGCGTGTCACGGCCAGTAACTAATGAATGAAATAGGTTTCCAGATATGAGTTGGCTTTCTAAATGGCTCTCCAAATGGCTCCCAAATGAGTCCTCAAACTGGCAGTGGTTTTACCGCCTAGGTTCACCGCGATGGTTTTACCTGCGCAGTGGCCAGTGGTTGCCATGGTTATCTCTGGCGGCGCTGCTGGTGCTGGCCACCGGTTTGGTGTGGGGGTTGGCCTTTGCGCCTGAAGATGCCAAGCAGGGCAATAGCTTTAGAATTATTTATATCCATGTACCAGCAGCGTTTTTAGCTCAGTCGGGCTACTTTATTATGGCTATCGCCGGCGCTATCGGTTTGATTTGGAAAATGAAAATGTCCTTTATGGTAATGAAAGCGGCGGCACCCATTGGTGCGGTGCTGACTTTTGTTGCGCTGTTCACTGGCGCGGTGTGGGGCAAACCCACCTGGGGTGCTTACTGGGTCTGGGATGCTCGGATTACCTCGATGCTGATATTGCTGTTTCTCTATGCCGGTGTAATGGCCCTGCAGTACGCCTATCACAGTGTAGATGCGGCGAGTAAGGCCAGCGCGATTTTGGCTTTGGTTGGCACTGTGAATATTCCGATTATCAATAAGTCGGTGGACTGGTGGTATACCTTGCACCAACCGGCGACGATCAAGCTGACTTCAGCACCGAGTATGCATATGGATATGTTTATGCCTTTGCTGGTGATGATTATTGGCTTCTATCTGTTTTATGCGGTGGCGCTAATTCTGCACACGCGCAATGAAATTCTCCGTCGTGAGCGCAAAACTAGCTGGGTTCGCGAGCTGGTAAATGCCAAGGCGGGGTTGTAACCATGTATTTTGAAAATGTTGCCGCGCTGATAAATATGGACGGTCACGGAGTTTACGTGTGGGCGTCAGTGGCAGTCACTTTGGCAGTCATGCTGTGGCTGGTTATTGCGCCTTTGATCAGTCAGCGCCGGTTGTTAAAAGAAGTTAGTCGAGATATTCAGCGTCAGCAGGACCGTGAGCTTGCGGCCCAAAAAGTGTCTAATCAAGAGGAAAGTCATTAATGCATCCCCTGCGTAAACAACGTTTACAGCTCGTTATTCTGCTTGTCGCCGCCGCCGCGTTAGTGATCGGTCTGGTGGTCTATATGCTCCGTGAGAATGGCAATTTCTTTTATACACCGGCTCAGATTATTTCCGGTGAAGCGCCCCAGAGTACTTTTTTACGTGCTGGAGGCATGGTGGTTGATGGCTCGGTGCTGCGGTCGGATGACTCCCTCTGGGTACAGTTTAAGATCACCGATGGTGTTGAGATGTTGACCGTTGAACACACAGGTATTCTTCCGGACCTGTTCGCCGAAGGAGAGGCCGCCATTGCCTCCGGTAAAGTAGATGAAAATTTGGTGCTTCAGGCGACCCAGATTCTGGCCAAGCACGATGAAAAGTATACGCCTCCCGAAGTCGCGGATGCGATGAATGCAGCCTATAAGGCCAAACAAGAAGAGCAGGGCGGGAGCTATAAATGATTGCTGAATACGGTCATGTCGCGCTGATTGTCGCCCTCTGTCTCTCTGTAGCTCAAGCAATTGTTCCAATGGCCGGCTCCTTTGCTGGCTATCGCACCTGGATGCGTCTTGGGCATTCTCTGGCCCTTGGGCAGCTTGTCTTTGTGGCCATATCCTTTGCCTGTTTAACCACAGCATTTTTGCAGGATGATTTTTCTCTGCAATATGTAGCGGATAATTCCAATACTCTGCTGCCAACGCAGTTTAAGATCAGTGCGGTGTGGGGTGCTCACGAGGGCTCGCTATTACTCTGGGCGCTAATTCTTGCGGTCTGGTCCGCGGCGGTTGCCTTGTTTAGCAGTCATCTGCCTCTGGTGCTTTCATCCCGAGTGCTGTCGATTCTCGGGGCTATCTCTGTGGGTTTTGGTCTGTTTATTCTTTTAACCTCAAACCCTTTCGCGCGAATCCTGCCATTTTCCCCCACTGAGGGCGGTGATTTAAACCCGCTGCTGCAAGATTTCGGTCTGATTGTTCATCCGCCCATGCTGTATATGGGTTATGTGGGCTTTTCCGTGGCCTTCGCCTTTGCTGTGGCGGCGCTGATTGGCGGCCAGTTCGACAGTGCTTGGGCGCGCTGGGCGCGACCCTGGATCAATAGTGCCTGGGTATTCCTGACCATAGGTATTACCCTCGGCAGTTGGTGGGCCTACTATGAATTGGGTTGGGGCGGCTGGTGGTTTTGGGATCCGGTGGAAAATGCGTCGCTGATGCCCTGGCTGGTGGGAACCGCTTTGGTGCACAGTATTTCTGTTACGGAAAAGCGTGGAGCCTTTCGTAGTTGGACTCTATTGCTGGCTATTTTGGCCTTCTCCCTCAGTCTCTTGGGAACCTTCTTGGTGCGTTCGGGGGTGCTGACTTCGGTGCATGCCTTTGCCAACGATCCTGAGCGCGGTGTCTTTATTCTCGCCTTTCTCGGCTTAGTTGTGGGCAGTTCACTATTGCTGTTTGCCCTTCGAGGCCCAGTTGTGCAGCGCCAAAAGGGCGATGCTGAGGCAGTTAGCTATAGCGGCCTGTCTCGGGAAATGATGCTGTTGCTCAACAATGTGCTGCTGATTAGCGCCATGGCGATGATTTTGATTGGCACACTCTATCCTCTTATCGCAGACGTCTTGGATTTGGGTAAGATCTCCGTTGGCCCTCCCTACTTTAATTTCTTCTTTGTACCCATGACCCTGGGTCTGATGGTAGCAATGGGCTTTGCGGTTTTCTCCCGCTGGAAGAAAACTGACGCTAACATGCTGTTGCAGAAGGGCATGGTGCCGTTTCTGATCAGCCTCAGTGCTGCACTGATATTGCCGCTATTTTTAGCCGAGAGCATTTCTTGGGCGACTTATTCGATGACTGCGGTAATCACCCTTGGCGCGAGCTTTTGGGTGGTCACTATGAGTCTCGAAGATCTCTGGCAAAAATTGGATCGTGGTTCTTCCAAGGCCGCTTCTAATGTTTCTTCTCGATTAAAAAGCCTCACTAAATTGCCTGGCAGTTATTGGGGCATGCAGGTCGCTCATATAGGTATAGCTGTCTGCGCCCTCGGCGTTGGCCTCAGCTCAGTCTACGATGTGCAGAAAGACGTGCGCATGGTTCCAGGAGATCGCGTGGAAGTGGCCGGCTATGAGTTTACGTTCGATAATCTCAGCTTTGTTCAGGGCCCCAACTTTGGCGCCAGTCGCGCACAGATTAGTGCCTATAAAAACGATCGTCTGGTGGCTGTATTGCACCCAGAGAAGCGCAAGTACGAAGCGCGCAATCAGGTGATGACCGAAGCGGCACTGGATGCGGGCCTGACCCGCGATCTCTATGTCTCGCTGGGCGAACCTCTAAAAGGCGATGCCTGGGCTATCCGTCTTCATGTTAAACCCTTTGTCCGTTGTATCTGGCTTGGCGGCTTAATGATTGGTTTGGGTGGTCTGCTATCGGTGATGGATAAACGCTATCGTCGTCGACGTAAGCCGAGCACTCAATCAAGCACTCGATCAAAAGCAGCCGCGACAGAGGCGACCGCGCAATGAATCGCTTAACCTTATTTATTCCCTTTGCTCTCTGTCTGGCCCTAGGTGCGTTTTTGTTTTTCAGTCTCGACAAAGACCCTCTGGATCTGCCCTCGGCACTGGTCGGCGAACCCTTTCCAGAGTTTGCCCTTGAGGAATTACATGAGCCCGAGCGTCAGGTCAGTACTGATGATTTTGATGGTCAGGTGCTACTAGTCAATGTTTGGGCGACCTGGTGTTTTGCCTGTCGCATTGAGCACCCCTGGTTAAATAGTCTGGCCAAAGATGGCGTGGTTATTGTCGGTCTCAATTACAAAGATCATCGCAAGCTGGCTCAGGATTGGCTGCAAGAGCGCGGCGATCCCTATCAATTTTCAATCTTTGATCCCCGGGGTGTATTGGGTATTGATCTGGGTGTCTACGGCGCGCCGGAAACCTATCTAGTCGATGCTCAGGGCATTATTCGTCACCGCCGTGTCGGTGTAGTGGACGAGCGAGTGTGGAATGGAGAATTCCGCGATCTTTATCAGCAGTTAGTGGATGAAGCCAATGCAGAGTAATTCCCGGCCGGGTTTGGGCTTGTTAAAGCAGGTTGGCTTGTTCTTACTATTGCTGTCTAGTGCAGCCGTGGCGGTTGAGGATGTAGTCAGTTTCTCCGATGAATCTCTGCGCCCTCGCTACCAGCAACTGCTTGAAGAGCTGCGCTGTCCTAAGTGCCAGAACCAAAATCTCGCCGACTCTAACTCAGCGATTTCCCAAGACTTGCGCGCGGAAGTGCAGCGTTTATTGGAACAGGATTTGAGCGATGCCGAGATCAAAGAGTATCTAAAAAACCGCTACTCAGAATTTATTCTCTACCGCCCTGAAGTAAATAGCGCCACTTGGTTTTTATGGGCTGCACCTGTGGTATTAGTCGTGCTGGGTGGATTGATTGTGCTGCGCCTGTCGCGCCGCAAGAAGACCGATGGCACCGAAGAAACCCCTATAGCTGTGCGCAGCACTGACCAACAACAGCGACTCGACGAGTTGTTGAATCGCTCAAAGCAAGGATCTGAATAATGAGTCTTGGACTCGTCACAGCAATACTACTCTTGGGTGCCGCACTGTTTGTTGCGCTGCCGTTTTATAATGCGAGAAGCCGAGAGCAGGATGAGGATGAGGATGAGAATAGCTCTACTTTGGAAAGCTCTACTTTGAATAGCTCTATCGGGGAAGCCGCTAATATCGCCGAACAGGCCAATGTTGATGTTTTTCGCGATCAGCAATTGCAGTATCAGCAGCAGCTGGAGCGCGGTGAAATCAGTGCCGAACAGCAAGCCCAAATGTTGGCTGAGGCGGAACAGTTATTGTTAAACAACACTGCGGCTGTGCAAGAGCAGACGACTCAAAATGACTCTTCAAACAAGATGGCACAGGGCTTCTGGTTGCTGCCGGTTTTAATTGTGACAATTTCTCTGGCGAGCTTAGGGCTCTATCGCAGTCTGGGTTCTGGAATTGATCAGCAGATTGCTGAGACACTGGCAGAGCGCATTATTAATCAACAGTCTCAGGTGACTCCAGAGCTGATTGCCAGAATCGGTGAACGGGTAAAGCAACGCCCGGATAATCTCTATTACTGGACCATTTTGGCCGAAGATGCGGTTGTAGACGGCAATATGCTGGCCGCATCGGGCTATTTTGCCGAGGCACTTCGGATTCAGCCCAACGAACCCTATCTCTTGGGTCAGTATGTTCAGGCACTGTTTTTTGTCGATGCCAACCGCTTTTCGGATCGAGTGATTGCAGCGTTGGACAAAGCCTATGGTGCCGACTCCCAGAATCAAACTGTACTGGGTCTCAAAGGTATTCAGGCGTTTCAAGAAGCGGATTACGCGCGTGCTGTGAGCTATTGGCAGGGTGCCGCTCGGGGGCTAAACCCCGCGGGAGACAGTTGGAAAGCATTGCAGGGTGGAATTCAGCAGGCGCTGCAGTTGGCGGGTGAAGCGCCAGCGGCCTCTACTGAAGTGCCGGCAGCTAATGATGGCGTAACTGTGAGTATTAATCTGAGCCTAGCGCCGAGTATTGAATTCACTCCGGATCAACTTGTCTTTGTCGCCATTGTCGAAGCCGATGGCCCACCAATGCCACTGGCAGCACGCAAACTGGTTGCCGGTGAATTACCTCTTGAGCTGACACTCAGTGACAGAGATGCGCTGATGGCTGGCCGCAGTCTTGCCGATAAAAACATCAAGGTGGTGGCAAGGTTGTCCAGCACCGGCAGTGCCACACCTCAGCAAGGTGATTGGCAGGTAATTAGTAACGCGGTTGAGAGCAATTCTGCCGCACTGCAATTCTCCCTAGAGATTGCCTCGCCCTACTCAGAATAGGGCGTTTTCCGACGCTATTTTAACGCTCTACTGGATGCCTGTGAAATTCAGTGGAGTGAGTTTTTATTTCTGTTTTGTGTCAGTGCCTGAACGTGTAGAATGACCAACAATTGTAGACAGTGATTGTTTAATTTTGGTTGAGCGCTATCTACATGGATGTTCACACGACTTATTACGGAAAAGACTGACTACCTATGCGGCTTAAATCGATAAAACTGGCTGGATTTAAATCCTTCGTTGATCCGACATCGGTCCATTTCCCCAGTAATCTCTGTGCCGTCGTAGGCCCCAATGGCTGTGGCAAGTCGAATATTATCGATGCCGTTCGCTGGGTGATGGGTGAGAGCTCCGCAAAGAACCTTCGCGGCGAGTCCATGACTGATGTTATTTTCAATGGTTCCGGTGGCCGTAAGCCAGTGGGCCAGGCCTCCATTGAACTGATCTTTGACAACTCCGAAGGCCGCATAGTCGGCGAATATGCCTCTTATTCCGAGATCGGCATCAAGCGCAAAGTGACCCGTGACGGTCAGTCCAACTATTATTTAAACGGCAGCAAATGTCGCCGCCGTGATATCACCGATATATTCTTGGGCACCGGTCTCGGCCCACGTAGTTATGCGATTATCGAACAGGGCATGATCTCCCGCCTAATTGAAGCCCGTCCGGAAGAGCTGCGGGTTTATATCGAAGAAGCCGCAGGCATTTCCAAATACAAAGAGCGCCGCCGGGACACGGAAAACCGTATCCGCCGCACCATGGAAAACCTTGAGCGTCTCACGGATATTCGCGACGAGTTGGGTCGCCAGTTAAATCGCCTCGAACGTCAGGCCAAAGCCGCGGAAAAATATTCCGAATACAAAAAAGAAGAGCGTCAATTCTCCGCCGAGTTACTGGCCCTAAAATGGCGTGGTTACAATGCCTCTGCCACTGAGCAGAAGCAAAAAATTGGCGAGCTTGAAATTGAGCGCGAGCGCATTGTCACTGAGCGCATTGGCTGTGATACCTCCATCGAAAAGTTACGCACTCAGTCCACGGATCTAAACGATACCTTTAATGAAGTGCAGGGGCGTTTCTATAAAGTCGGCGGTGATGTTGCCCGCATTGAACAAGCCATTGAACACGCCCAACAGCGCGCCTCAGAACTGCACAAAGATCTTGAACAGACGGAACGCAACTTTACCGAGTCCGAGCAGCACCTTAACGCCGATATTCAAAAAGCCACCGGCTGGCAAGCAGAATTCGATCAGCTGGCACCGGCTCTCGAACTGGCTCGTGAAGCTGAGACCGTTTCAACGGAAACCTTACAGGCTGCTGAAGAATCCATGCAGCAGTGGCAGCAGGCCTGGGACGAATTTAATCAGACCTCTGCGGCACCGCGCCAGCAAGCTGAAGTTCAGCAGTCGCGCATCCAGCATCTCGAGCAGTTGATGCGCCGCCTCAGCGAGCGCCATGAAAACCTTGCCACTGAAGCCGGCAGCTATTTAGCCAGCCCAGCTGAAGAAGAGATGGCATTGATTCAAGAGCAGCTAAGCGATGCAGAACAGGCTCGCGAGAGTATCGAAAATCAGCGTGTAGAAAACAGTGCACAGATTGAAACCGCCCGCAGCAGCGTCAAGCAGTTCAGTACTGAGTTGGATCAGGCTCGCAGTCAGCAGCAGAGTTTGAATGGCCGTCGTGCCTCCCTTGAAGCCCTGCAGCAAGCAGCGATGGGCGACGACGCAGAGAAAAAATGGTTGGATTCAAAAGGCTTGGGCTCTAACCCGCGTCTAGTGGACTCGGTCAAGCCGGACCATGGCTGGGAAGTGGCCGCCGAGACTGTGCTGGGCAGCTATCTACAGGCTGTTGCAGTGGACGATGTAGTGGCAAATATCGGTCTGCTCGATGATTTCAAAAAAGGCGAGTTATTACTTATTGGCAAAACCGGTCAGGCGGCTGCCAGTGGTAACAAGGCCAAACTACTTAGCGATCTGGTTAGCGGCGATGCCGTGCAGGGTCTGCTGGGTAATATTTATGCGGCTGAAACACTGGCTGAAGCGGTTGCCCTGCAGCCGTCGCTGTCGCCGATTGAATCGGTTGTCACCCAGGAAGGTATTTGGCTGGGCAATAATTGGCTTCGTGTGGCACGAGACAAAGATGCTACCGCCGGTGTATTGAAGCGCAAGCAGGAATTACTTAGCATTGGTGAGCAGAAGCAGCTTCTAGATGCACAGATTGACGAATTGGAAACTCAGCGCCAGAGCAATGAAAATAAGCTTCAGGAACTGGAAGCACAGCGTCAGGAAATTGCTGGCAGTGTGGCTCAGCAGCAGAGTACCTATGCCGACCTGCGCTCTAAACTCAGTGGCTTCAAGGTTCAGATCGAACAGCTGAAAGCCCGCAAAGAGCGTGCTGATAAAGAGCTCGCCGAAGTCCACCAGCAACAGCAGCTGGAACAGGAAAATTTGGCTGAAGCACGTCAGTTGCTGCAGCAGTCCATCGAAAAAATGGAAGCGGATACCGAGCGTCGTGAAACATTGGTCGAGCAGCGTGAAGGCTTCCGTGAACATCTGGATACAACCCGTCAAAAAGCCCGCCAAGATCGCGATGAGCGTCATGATCTAGCGGTACGCGAAGGCTCATTGAGCACTCAGTTAAGCTCTATTCTCGAGGGCATTGAGCGGCTCAAAGTTCAGGTGGCGAGACTTCAAGAGCGTCGCACTCAGCTCCGTGAAGCCTTTGATATTAAAGATGATCCATCGGACAAGTACCAACTTGAGCTGGAAGAAAAGCTTGAGTTAAGACTCACCATTGAAGGCGAACTAAATACAGCTCGCACAGAAATGGAAGAAGTGGATCACGAGATGCGCAAGCAAGAGAAGCAGCGCAGCGAGCGGGAAGAGCAGTTGCAAGAAGTGAGTGGCCGGTTGGAAACTCAGCGTATTGCCGCCCAAGAGATCACTACCCTGAGCCGCACCATCGAAGAGCAGATCACCGAGAAGAACGGCGACCTTGAAACTCTGCTAGAGAATTTGGCCGACGATGCCGAGATGGTCGATTGGGAAGAGCAGCTGCAGTTGATTGGCAACCGCATCAATCGCCTGGGCCCCATTAACCTGGCGGCTATCGACGAATACAAGATTGAATCCGAGCGCAAAGACTATCTGGATACGCAAAACGCTGAGCTCGAAGAAGCCATGGAAACATTGAGAACGGCGATCCAAAAAATCGACCGCGAGACCCGCACCCGCTTTAAAGAAACCTTCGAACTGGTGAATAAGAATATCCAAGAACTGTTCCCGAAACTCTTTGGTGGTGGCCATGCCTACCTAGAGCTGACGGGCGACGACCTATTGGATACCGGCGTGACCCTGATGGCCAGACCTCCGGGCAAAAAGAATGCCTCGATCCAGCTGCTCTCTGGTGGTGAAAAAGCACTGACAGCCATTGCCATGGTATTTGCTATCTTCAGACTTAACCCGGCACCCTTTTGTATGCTTGACGAAGTGGACGCCCCATTGGATGATGCCAATGTGGGTCGCTATGCCGCTATGGTTAAAGAGATGTCCGATCAGGTGCAGTTTATCTTTATCACCCACAACAAGATCTCAATGGAAGCGGCCAATCAATTGATGGGCGTGACCATGCATGAACCTGGCGTGTCGCGCTTAGTCAGTGTTGATGTTAATCAGGCTGCCGAATTGGCAGATGCCTGATAGTAGAAGCAACGTTTAAATGGAGTAGTGAGCTGGGCGGATCAATCGCTGAAAAGTGATAACCCGGCATAAAAAATGTTAGATTTTGAGTAGTGTCTGTATGGATGTAATTGGGCCAAGAGAAGTTTTAATCGCCGTAGGTCTGCTAGTTTTGTTAGCCGTGCTTTTGGATGGTGCACGACGGATAAAACAGCATCGCTATGAAAACCTTCATATGTCGTCGCGTAAATTACAGAAAAACTCCCGTACAGATGACTTTGATGACCCCTTAAATGACAGTCAGTTTCCCTCTGGCGGTTCACGCATAGTCGGCATCCGTGACGAAAAAGATATTCAGCAGGTCGAGGATAATTTACGCCGGGCTCTGACGAACAAGCCGGACTTTGGCCACAAGCAGCCTCAGCAAGAACAGTTTGAACTCAATGAAAAGCCTGTGAACCGCGCTAAAGTCTCGACTAAACCAGCCGAGCCAGCGCCAGCCAAAGCTACGCCTGTGCAGCAGCAAATATTAGTGATGCATCTTATGGCACCCAAGGGCGAGGTGCTCAGCGGTCGGCAACTGCAAGAAGCCGCATTGAGTGTTGGCCTTCGCTATGGTGAATTAAAAATATTTCAGCGTCATCTCCATGAAGATGGTTCCGGCGAAGTTCTGTTTAGCATGGCCAATCTGGTCAACCCTGGCACCTTCGACCTGAAAACAATCGAACAGATGACCACTCCCGGCGTCACCCTGTTTATGGCACTGGATGATATAGAAGACCCGGTTTCTGCTTTCGATATTATGATCGAGTCTGTGGATAGTATGGCTGCAGCGATAAGCCTCAGCGTACTGGATGAAACGCGCAGTTCCATGACTCGCCAGACCATCGATCATTATCGGCAGCGGGCCCGCGACGTCTCTTTTCGCCGCAGTCAGGGTCAGTGATCACAAGGATACTTAAATGGCACAACTTCTCGAGCAGGTTCGCGCAGAGTATGAACAGCTCAAGGATGAGTTAAACCAGCACAACCACAGCTACTATGTGCTTGATGATCCCACTATCCCAGATAGTGAATACGACCGCAGTATGCGTCGGCTACAGGACATCGAGCAGCAGCATCCCGAGTTACTCAGTGATGACTCCCCCAGCCAGCGAGTTGGCGGCGCAGCCTTGCCGTCGTTTTCACAGGTCAGTCATGCTGTTCCCATGCTCTCTCTGGATAATGCTTTTAATGAAGAAGAGCTGGAAGCCTTTGATCGACGCATTAGCGATCGCCTCAACTACAAAGATGATCAGCAGATTGATTATGTCTGCGAGCCTAAGCTCGATGGCGTTGCCGTTAGCCTGCTCTATAACGAAGGCCTGTTAGTTCGCGGTGCTACTCGCGGTGACGGCAAAATCGGTGAAGATATCACTGCCAATGTGCGCACTATTAATAGTATCCCGCTTAAATTAACTGGCACCGGCATCCCCAAATTGCTCGAAGTGCGCGGTGAGATCTATCTGCCTCGCGGTGGCTTCGACAAGATCAATGCAGCGGCCATCGCCAAAGGTGATAAGCCCTTTGTCAATCCACGCAATGCCGCCGCTGGCAGTCTGCGTCAACTGGATTCAAAAATTACAGCCAGCCGACCTCTGGAAATGTGTGCCTACAGTGTCGGCCAGTTTAAAGGTGGGAAAACCCCTGACAGCCATCTCAATATGCTCAAGGCATTGGGTAACTGGGGTTTTAAAATTAATACCTATGTGGAAGCGGTGCAGGGCATTGCCGCCTGCGAAGCCTACTATGAGCGCATGCAAGAGCGCCGTGATACGTTGGGCTACGACATTGACGGCATTGTCTACAAGGTCAATGACCTGACTCTGCAACAGCGACTGGGCTTTGTTGCCAAAGCACCGCGCTGGGCTATTGCGCGCAAGTTTCCCGCCCAAGAAGAAATGACCCAGCTGTTGGATGTGGAGTTTCAAGTGGGCCGCACTGGCGCCCTAACTCCCGTTGCTCGTCTGGCACCTGTATTTGTTGGCGGCGTCACTGTGAGCAATGCGACATTGCACAATGGTGATGAAATTGCCCGTCTTGGCCTCTGTATTGGCGACACAGTGATTGTTCGTCGTGCTGGCGATGTCATCCCCAAGGTTGCAGCGGTGGTCTTAGATCGACGTCCAGCTGATGCTCGTCCGATTGTGTTTCCCGAGAACTGCCCAGTCTGTCAGTCATCGGTTAGGCGTGTCGAAGGGGAGGCGGTAGCGCGCTGTTCTGGCGGCTTGTTTTGCGGCGCTCAGAGCAAGGAAGCGATTAAACATTTTGCCTCGCGCAAGGCCATGGATATAGATGGCCTTGGCGACAAGTTGGTTGAACTGCTGGTGGACCGCGGGTTGATTTATTCCCCCGCCGATCTCTATGAACTGACTGTCACAAAAATAGCCGACCTTGAGCGTATGGGCGAAAAGTCGGCACAAAATTTAATTGATTCTATTGCAGTGAGTCGTCAAACCACTTTAGGTAAATTCCTCTTTGCTCTAGGTATTCGCGAAGTCGGGGAGGCCACTGGGCAAACCTTGGCGCGGAACTTCGGTTCCCTAGAGGCGATTATTGAAGCGGATCAGGAAGCGTTATTAGAGGTCGACGATATTGGCCCCGTGGTGGCCTATTATATTCGCGACTTTTTCCGCAACCCGGATAACTTGTCTATTATCAATGCATTGCGTGAATCCGGTGTTAGCTGGGACGATATAGATATCAGCGCCCAGGATTCTCAGCCTTTAAAAGGCCAGACCTGGGTGCTCACGGGTGGCATGGAAATCATGAGTCGCGCCGAGGCCAAAGATCGACTGCAGGAACTGGGTGCCAAAGTTGCTGGCAGTGTTTCGGCGAAAACCTCTCAGGTGGTGGCCGGTCCTGGAGCAGGTTCGAAACTGACCAAAGCTCAGTCACTGGATATCCCTGTATTTGATGAAGAGCAGTTTTTGGCTTTTTTAGAAGGCCATAAATAGCGCTAATAGAGTAGTAGTGATCCAGTAACAGATAGTTCAGTAGCAGATAGTTCAGTAACAGATAGTTCAGTAACAATGGTTCAGTAATAAATCGCAAAGGAGATAGAGATGAACATAGATGTTCGGAGCGAATCAGTGGTCTACGGCTGCATAAAATATATTGCCAGCGAAGAGCTGATTAAACAGCGCCGCAGCAACCGCGATGCCATGCAGTCACTGCCCTCGGCTGAGACCTGGAGTCTGGTTAATCGGGAGATGTTTTCCCTCACCGAACCCGGTGCCACAGATCTGAGTTTGGCTACCGAAGTGGTGCATTTCGGCGCTTCCTATCAGGGTGTTGAGCACGAGTGGACCTATTGGCTTGAACAGTTTGAGTCGCTGCTGCGTAAGATGTACTGGGTCAGTGCCACAGTGCATTTAGAAACGGAGATGTCCGGCCTGCACAGCTTTGTCTTCGCTACCGATGGTTTCTGTCATGAGCCAGAGCGCTCTGATATTCAGATCCGCTGCGAGTGGGTTAAAGAGACAGCTTAGTGCTTACATATAATTCGAATGATTGATTGGGGTATGAACCTTTGAAGGCAACTGGTAAAAAAGCGATTAGACAGCGCTCGGCTTGGCTGGCGTCTATGTTTGGCTGCGCGGCCTTCCTGTTGATGGCAGTGAAACTCTACAATGTCTCCCTGAGTAGCCTGGCATCTAATCTGGTGATTGTATTGTTTATGCTGGCAGTGATTGTCGGTGCAGCCGCAGCCCTTGGTTGGGTTATAGCTCGCCTTAGAATGCGTCGTAAATAATTGTCTACTCCAGCCTCTTCAACTCAAACGTTCTCCTTCCGTCACTACCTCGCGACCATTGGCAGTAGCAATCTGGCCATGGGCCTACATGCGGTTCTCTATCCCTGGCTGGTTGTCGGTGTACTGAATGAATCTCCTAGTCGTCTGGGTCTGGCTCAGCTCGCTGTATTGCTGCCCAACTTACTCTTTATCCTACCAGGCGGAGTGATCTCCGATCGTCGTCATCGCGGCACCTGGCTGTCACGACTCTATATGCTCTACACGCTGCCCATTGCACTACTGCTGGGCGCGATTATTTACGATCAGCTGACGTTCACTGTGTTGATACTCTTTGGTATGGCCTTCGGTACGGTTTCGGCATTTGTTCAGCCAGCTCGGGAAAGTCTGCTGGGCTATGCATCCCAGACACTGATGCACCAGGCCGTGGCCAAAGTGGTGATGATCCAGTTTATTGCCCAGGGCATTGGCTTTGCCATCGCCGGTCAATTGGAGGGCTTGGGGCTGGCGGTGATGTTGGTATTACAGCTGCTGATGTTTTTACTTAGCTCGGTGCTGATTAAGCGCAGTCATCCAGAGATGGCTGTGGATCAAACCATAGTTCCTGTGGACGTTATTGATAAGCGCTCTGCTATTGATAAGAGCTCCGCAGTTGATAAAAGCTCCGCAGTTGATGATAGCTCCGCGGTAGATGATAGCTCCGCGGTAGATAAGCTTCCGCCGCGTAAAAGTCTCAAGGAATTGCGAGCTGGCTTTGCACTGTTCACCTCGGATACAACGCTGCTACATCTGTTGCTGCTAGTCTCAGCCACGGGCTTTCTGGCCTTTGGAGTATATCTGGTCGGTATGCCGCTGTTGGCCCGAGAAGGGTATCAGGGTGGAGCAGGGCTGTTCGCATTGATGCAGGTCAGTTTTACTCTAGGTATAGTCGCCGCTAATTTTTCCGTGAGTCGCCAGAAAGACACCTTTAAGCGTCCCGGTCGATTAATGATTATTAGCTTTTTGGGTCGCGGATCACTGGTGTTCTTTATCGCCTTGCTGCCGAATTTCTGGCTGCTATTTCCGATCATTTTTGCCTGGGGCGCGTTCTCTGGACTGTCTATGACATTGGGTCGAACCATTCTCCATAATCAGGTTCCCCACTCCCATCGCTCCCGCGCCGCCTCGGTTTATCAGCTCTGTCTGTTTGGCGGAGCGCCACTGGGTGCCTGGGTCTGTGGCTATGCCATCGAGCATACGGGACTGGCGCCGACCTTTGCGGTTATCGCCGTTCTAACTTTGCTGGTCTCAGTGCTGGCTGCGGCATTCTCGCCGCTCTGGTCTCTCAAAGCGAAAGACCCAACTACAGAACCAACTAAAGACCACTAAACGCGATTAATGCTGCGGTAATAGCCACATTCAGTGACTCAACACCGTTGGCCATGGGGATTCCCACGCGGTGCTTACTCAGCGCCGCAATCTCTTTACTGACCCCCTCAGTCTCATTGCCCAAGACATAGATAATCGGTGCCTGAGGCTTAAACTCCGCTAAGGGTGTCGCCTGATGGGATGACAATGTGCAGACCTCAAAGCCCTTTTCGACGAAGGCTGGCAGCGCCTTGGCCAGCGACTCACAGCGTAAAATATTGCCTTTAAAAACAGTACCTGCACTGGCCTTGATCACCAGGGCGGATATATCGGCACAGCCTTTACTGGGCAGTAACAGGCCATAGGCTGGGCTGGCGGTGATACTGCGAATAATCATGCCGAGATTCTGTGGATTGGTAATACCATCCACCGCAATCAGCGGTCGCTGGTTCGCTGTGGGCAGCTGCTCCAGAGCCTGCTTGTAGGGCTGATAACCGGCGCTGTGAATATCACAGGCAACGCCCTGATCCTGTTTGCTATTGCGCGAGATACGCGCCAGCTGTTCACGGCTGTGATAGCAGATTTCTATATTGCGCTGCGCAGCCAAGGCTTTTATCTGATCGACAATGCCACCGCCACGGTTGGAATCGGCCAGGTGCAGACGGAAAACCTCCAGCGACGGGTCGGCTAAAATCTCATACACGGGCTTGCGTCCATAAACCGTGATCAGGCGGTTGTAGACGGATTTGCGCGCCAAATATTCGGGGCTGTCGGTTTGATTCATAAGATTTTATTTAGTCGCTTTGGTTTATACATAGCTCGTTGATACATAGCTCGTTGATACATAACTCTTTAATAGATAGCTCTCTGATAGATAGCTCTCTGATAGATAGCTCATTAATAGGAACCCTATTAATCGTCAGAAGCTCTGGCGAGCAGCTCGGTTATTTTTTTCAATTCATCATCACTGGCATAGCCCTGTTGTTGGGCAATGCCAACGGCAGCCTCACCGAGCACAGAGTAAGCGTTGCGCCATTGGCGCTGGGACGAGAGGGCATCTAGATGCGCTGCCACAGTGCTGTCGTCACCGCGGGAAATTGGCCCGGTCAAGCAAGCCGCTGCATCAGTGTTATTCAGGTAGTTGTCGACGGTCTGGCGAATCAGCGGATTGAGGATCTGGTCCTGCTGGGTTTTGTCTATATCCGCTTCGGCCAACATTTGCTTGCTGATGTGCAACAGTGCCACCAGATTATTGCAGGCCATCACGGTGGCGGCATGATAGAGGGCTTTTTTAGCGCTGGGCAGGGGAAAGCATTGGCCGCCGATCGCGGTGAATAAAGCGTTCAATATTTTAATCGCCTGCTCATCGCCCTCTACTGCGCAGCTGCTGCCGGCGAATGTAGAGATGGATTTTTGCGGATTGGAAAAACTGTGAATCGGATGTACCGAAGCACGGTAGCACTGGCTGTCAGGGAGGCGAATAATCTTCGAGCTAAGCGAGCCGCTACAGTGAAAGACACTATTACCCGGCGCTAAAACACCGGACTCCGCCAGCGCTTCAGAGGCTGCTTGGATAGCGTCATCTGGCGTGCTGATCAGCCAAAGGTCAGCTGGCTTAAGGCGATCTAAATCCCTTGCTGGGCTGCCATTACCTATAAAGTCGACAGCCTTGAGGCTGGATTCGAGGCTGTTATTGAGCACTTGGCCTATGGAAATTTTGATATCCGACTGCTGTTCGAGCAATAGTCGACAGATCGTAGTGCCGAGACGTCCAGCACCTATACAAGAGACGGTTAGATGAGTGGTCGCCACAGCAGAGGTCGTCATAGGCTACCCGAGCAGCGCTTTGTAGCTCTGCACGGTTTTGGCCATGCCCAGAGTCAGTGAGTCAACGGTAAAGGCATGGCCAATGGAGACTTCGAGCAGGCTGGGTATGCTGGCAAACTTAGCCAGATTGTGGAGGTTGAGGTCGTGGCCAGCATTGACGCCCATACCCAGACGGGTCGCCAGCTCAGCGGCGGCTAGATGTTGCTGAAACAATGTCTCCTGCTGATCGCTGCCCCAGGCCGCGGCATAGGGTCCGGTGTAGAGTTCGATACGATCGGCGCCGATCTCTTTGGCCAGCTCAATCTGTGCTAGATCTGGGTCCATAAACAGGCTCACGCGTATGCCTAAGTTATGTAACCGCTCAATAATGGGTCGTAGCTGCTCACCAGAGCTGGTCAGGTCAAAGCCGTGGTCCGAGGTCAGTTGATCATCGCCATCGGGAACCAGAGTACATTGATCGGGCATGGTCTCAGTGACCAGTTCAATAAACCCCGGATAGTCTTCCACAGCGGGTGCAAAAGGGTTGCCCTCAACATTGAATTCGACATTGGCCAGAGGTGCAACCAGAGCTGCCAGACGGCGCACATCGTCAGGACGAATATGACGCTGATCTGGACGCGGATGCACTGTAATACCATCGGCACCCTGATCGATACAGACCTTGGCGAACTCCACCACATCCGGATAATTGCCCTCGCGGGAATTACGAATTAGCGCGATTTTATTGAGGTTAATACTGAGATCTGTCATATCTACTTATCATCTAAAGAGGGGCTTCTCAAAGAGAGGCTTTTAATAAACAAGGCTTTTAACAAACGAGGCTGCCAATAAAAAGCCTACTGCAAAGGACTCTACTAACGAATCGGGATCGGCTTTTCAAAAGCCGGCAGTGTCTTTGGCTCCGCAAGGGGCTTCCAGGCTTCAGGGTTTAGCAAGCGGGCGCTGAGAATGCGGATAGCAGTGACTGGCACATTTTGATACATGCCCATAGTCGTCACCTTAGTCTTAGCTATAGCATCGACCACATCCATACCCTCAATCACAGACCCAAACACTGCATAGCCGGCTTTTGCGCCACGGGCATTGAGGGATTTATTGTTGCCGTGATTAATAAAAAACTGCGCTTTGGCACTATCGGGATCACCGGTTCGCGCCATCGAAATGGTACCACGGCCATTGCTAAGACCATTGAATGATTCATTGATGATCGGTGGGCGCTCTGATTCCCGCACGGTCAGATCAAATGTATGACCGCCGCTCTGAATCATAAAGCCTTTGATCACGCGATGAAAAATCAAGCCATCGTAGTGGAAGCTATTGGCGAGCTTAATAAAGTTGTCCACTGAAATTGGAGCCTGCTCTGGATAGAGCTCAAGGAGGATATCGCCCATATCAGTTTGCAGTTTAATCTGAGGGTTTTCGGCGTAAGCATTTGCCGAAAAAGCCTGAGATAGCAGCACCAGAGAAACTAACAGTAAGCGACTGAATAATTTGAAGTGGACGTTTTGCATGCTGCCTCCGAGTAATTTTATTTGAAATAATTGTTCTTGAGTGAGCGGCTACTGCCACTCAGAAAAGCGTTTGCGACCACGCAGTTTAGGAATCAGGATCACCAATATAGCACCGAGAAATACGGTTAAGCCGCCATAGAGAAATGACTCATTGCGTTGATCTTTTTGCAGATCATCGACATTGGCCTTGAGGGAGTCGTTCTCCCGCTGCAGCATATGGTTGTTTTTAACCAACTGCTCATTCTGATCACTGAGGGCAATAGAGTCTGAAGAGAGTTCACGAATCTCTGCCAGTTCGGTGGCCAAGTTCTTTTGGTTATCTCGACTGCTGTCGAGTTCACCGCGAACCGCTTTGGATGCCTGCTTCAGTTCACTAAGTCTTTTTTCCAGCTCGCTATTGCGTTGATTCAGGGCAGCCAACTCTTTCTGCTGTGTTTTTACTCTAATGCGGGCAATCGGCTGGTCCACCAGGTACTGCTCTTCCATCCAGCCTTCGACACCGCGATTTGTGATCAGATGTCCCCAGCCATCAACCATTTCTAAAAGCTGAAGTTTGGTGCCAGATTTAAGGCCTCGGTGAACAATGGTGCAGCGATCACAGGGTGTAGAGCGCAGCGGCACGAGAAATTCATCGTTAACCCAGACTGATTTATCCTGAAGATATGCCTTCGTTTCAGTTTGCTCCTCAGCTTTTTCTGCGGTTACTGCATTCACAGCATCGAGATTTTCAGCCTCCTGAGCAAGCACGGAATGGCTGATGGATAGGGCTAAAATAGGTAGTGCCAAAAACAGATATTTCATGGTTTTAAAAACGATAAGTTAGAAAGGGTTGGATAATACTCTGATCAGCACCAAATGATAACCATTTGGCTGCTAATCACTCTGTCTCTTTAGTTTGTTAAAGGCCGTCTGTTAAGGCAGGACTTTTTTAAACGGCTTAACAGTTACCTGCTGATAGACACCGGCTGCAACATAGGGGTCAGCATCGGCCCACTGCTGAGCATCTGTCAGGGAGGCGAATTCAGCAATCACCAAACTGCCTATAAATCCGGCCTCACCTGGGTCTAAAGAATCGATTGCCGGGTGGGGGCCGGCGACAAACAGGCGACCATCATCCTTTAGGTCTTGCAGTCGCTGCAAGTGAGCTGGACGCGCTTCTAGGCGCTTGGCAAGACTGTTTTCAATATCTTCACTGATTATTGCGTACCACATATAAATTACTCTTATTTTTGTTTAATAATTTCGTCGAGAGACAGCCCAGTAATTCGGGTAATACCCTTAAAGAGATAAAACATATCGCCAATCATCACCAGCATAGCGGGCACCGCGATCACCGGAAAACTTAGTGCGGTCATCTTGCCAAGCTGCTCATTAAAGGCCTGGGTGCCAGGATCTGCGGTTAACAGATAGACAGCGAGGAAATAGTTGAGCACCGCAGAGAGCAAAAATGAGCCAGCCAGAATCCAGGATGCATTTATTAACAGCTGATCAAATTCCGGCTTGCGATTGCGGCTCAGTAGCGAAGCATTGATCTTATCGATCTCTAGCACCGAATCATTAAGCAGAAAGGTGTGAATCAAAGGCTGCGAGGTTTTCAGTGAAATCAGCGTAGCCAAACCAAACAGGGCAGGGATACTGGCCTCTTTAATGGCGATATAGATCGCATCTAACTCCATCAGGCTAATGCCGCCGGTCAAGGCAACACTGACCACCCCCAGCGCCGAAAAGAAGTTGATTTTGCCGCGGACAAAAAAGTCGCGCACACCGTAAATAATCGGAAATGACAGCGCCACAACGATGGCCAGCTTAATCCCCAGGTAGTCTGCGCCGCTGAGCTTGGTCAGCACCAGAGTGGGTATGGCGATATTAAACGCCAAATTGAGCAGCAAGCTCTCTTTCTTTGGGCTCTCTTTCTTTTCAGTGGGCTGTTGTTGCCTGTCAGTGCTGTCAGTCATAGTTTTCTTTTGCGCCAATATTAGGTGCGCATTGTAACCACTCAGCTGCCTATGTCGAGGCAAGGGCTGGCAAACAGCCTATGAAGCGTATCAGTAGATAGATTGGGTTGATAAGCGGCAATTCATCATCTATTAATAAATTTAATCAAAAACACTTCAACATTTCTTTGTATCGCATTAATTTATAAGGAAAAAGAATGACCGACATAGAAGGTAAAGAACGGTGCCGGGCTGTTACACCAATGGGACCAAAGATGGCGGATTTACTCGTCGCCTATCTTGAACAACTGGGCGTTGAATATGTTTTTGGGGTACCAGGGGGCGCAATAGAACCCCTCTACGATGCTTTAGCGCGTAGTGAACGACGAGGTGGAGTGCGTGCTGTGGTAGCCCGCCACGAAACCGGCGCCGCCTTTATGGCCGATGGCTACGCCAGAAACAGCGGCAAGCTTGGAGTCTGCTGCTCAACCACCGGGCCCGGCGCAACCAATATGATTACCGGGGTCGCCTCCGCTTACGAAAACAATGTGCCTATGCTGGTGATCACCGCGCAAACGGCGATCTCAACCTTTGGTAAAGGCGCTATTCAGGACTCTTCCTGCACTGGGGTCAACACTGTCGGCCTCTACTCCCACTGCACCAGATACAACACGCTTATCTCCCATATTGACCAGTTTGAGCATAAACTCGCCGCCGCGATTATGTCGGCCATGGGCTCCCCTGCGGGCCCGGCTCATATTAGTGTGCCGCGGGATGTGATGGCGATGGATAACCCTCTGAGCCAAACGCATTATCAGCTGGATAATTTATTGGATAGGCCAGCGCTAATTGATGATCATGCCGTTGACCAGCTCTTTCATGAATTGAGTGCAGCGAAACATCCTGTCTTTTTAGTTGGCGATGAAGCCTGTGACGCCATTGGCAGCATCCTCTCCCTTGTGGTCAAAACGGGCGCACCATTAATTGTTACACCTCAGGGCAAAGGATTGGTTAGCCCATATCACCCTCAGTTTAAGGGAGTTTTCGGTTTCGCCGGCCATGCTGACGCCAACGAAGTTTTAGCAAATCCCAGTGTCGACCTGGTGATTGCAATAGGTGCGCGTTTTGGCGAATTTTCCAGCAACGCCTGGGATACTAAAAATCTTCTTAACGGCAAGTTAGTGCATGTTGAATCCACCGAGGCAAACTTAACTCGAACACCCATGGCGAAACTACATGTGCGCGGCTGCATCGAAACAATTTTTGACCGCATCGCCAGCCGCTTTGGGATAGATACCAAAAAATATCTGCGTTTGGTGAAGTCTGCTAGTGCAGAGTCAGAGGCGACTTTAACCCGGCATTTTCAATTTGATGACGAAGAGGGCTACTGTTCGGATGCGACGCCGATTAAACCTCAGCGGCTTATGCGAGACTTACCTAGATTGTTCCCAGCTCATACCCGATATCTGGTTGATACCGGAAATAGTCTGGCATGGGGGACCCATTACCTGAATCCATTTGATCGCAGATTCTCTGGCAAGCGCGAAGCCCGGGGTGGTTTATTTAGTGCCTCAGTTGATTTTGCTTCAATGGGCTGGGCTATTGGCAATGCTGTGGGAACCAGTATGGCCTTGGATAATACTCCCGTGGTCTGTATCACTGGTGATGGCAGTTGGCTGATGAGTGGGCAAGAGTTGACCGTTGCCATAGAAGAAAAGTTAACCATTATCTTTGTCATCTTAAATGATCATGCCTACGGTATGGTCAAGCATGGCCAAACCCTCACTGGCGCCGAACCCACAGCTAATCAGCTAGCCCCAGTAGACTTTTCAGCTATGGCCAAATCCATGGGCGCACCAGGTCATATTATTCATTCACCGACAGACTTAAAGAGTTTGGACATCAAAACTATCTGCGCACGCAAAGGACCAACAGTTCTCGATGTACGGATTGATGTTAACGAGGCACCGCCAATCGGTTTGCGCACGAATGTGTTGCAAAGCGGATGAGCGATACTCCAATAGAGCAAATTACCACAAAAATATGGCGCGAAACTCCAGAGCCTGACAACCCATTTGCCGCGGCTAACTGTTATTGCTGTGGCTATGATGTTTACGGCGACCTATTAAAAAACGCTAGCTATATAGACTACCTCTATCTGCTGTTTAAACAGCAACAGCCAACACCTGAGCAGTCAGCGCTGCTCCAGGGGTTGGCCATTGCACTGGCGAATCCCGGTCCTAGAGATCACAGCGTTAGAGCGGCTATGAGTGCCGGAGTTGGCGGCTCGACCCATGCTTCGTCTATTATCGCCGCAATCGCTGTGGGTGCGGGTAACTTGGGCGGAGCGCGCGAAGTCTTCCATGCTCTGGAGTATTGGCAGCAGTGCCAGAATAGCCTTGAAATCTGGGAGCAGTTAATCAAACAGCCACCAGAGCTAGGAAGGGAAGATGTCTGGCTGCCCATGGAGCATGCGCCGGGTTTTGACCCCAATGGTGTGACCTGTCCGACACCAGTACAAGACACATTGGCACATCTTGCGGATGTGGGCAAAGGCACCAATCTGCAATGGCTAAAGGCTAACCGCGCTGTATTAGAAGGGTTTGCCGGATGTCCTTTGGCCTTTTCCGGTGTTGCCGCCGCCGCTCTCTACGATCTTGAATTCTTACCTGAGCAAGCCGAGATGTTGTTTTTATTATTGCGTCTTCCGGGCGCTGCAGTTCACAGCCTCGAGCAAGAGAGACTGGGTTGGCGCAAATACCCGTTTTTTGCCAACGGGTTCAAATTAAATCCGTGAGGCCATTCGGTCCAGTGAGAAAACTGTATGCCTGTTCACAGTAAGTTAGAGAAGTTTGAGGATAATTGGCGCACCTCAATGGGTGGTTGGTCCCTCGAGGGAAAGGCTGTTCTGCGTGGTAAGGATATTTTTACTGAACTGAACGATAAAACATGGATGGAGTACCTGCTGTATGCGGCAACTGGCAAAGAATCACCAAAGATAGCGAGACTGGTTGAGGCTACTTGGGTGATCTGTACTAGTTTTCCTGATCCGCGTATTTGGAACAACCGGGTAGCTGCATTAGCCGGAACAGCACGCTCTTCTGGTGCATTGGCGGCGGCCGGCGCAGTGGCAGTAAGTGAAGCCACTATTTATGGTTTAAAACCGATTAAAGGAGCACTAGATTTTCTTTGGCGGGCTGAAAAAAGGCTTGATGAAGGCGAAAGTTTAGAATCTATAATTCGATCGGAGTTAAAAGAATTTAGGAGCGTTTATGGCTACGGACGGCCATTAGTTAAGGGTGACGAGCGGATAGAGCCAATGATGGCTTTTGCCCGTTCTATAGGCTGCGGTGAGGGCAAGTACGTCAAATTGGCCTTTCAGATCGATGAGTATTTGAGCAATAGTCGGTTTAAATACGAAATCAACGGAGGGGCACTTTGCGCAGCTTTGTTAGCAGATGAAGGACTGAGCCCTATGGATATATATCATATGGCGACGTTTACATTTACCGCTGGTGCAATGCCTTGTTTTATTGATGCATCAAATCAGCAGGAAGGATGTTTTTTTCCCTTACGGACTTCTCGCCTCAATTTTACAGGAGGCGAGACAGTCAAGCACTGGAGGGTGTGAATGATGACTAAGCTGTATGCAGTATTTGTTTTATTAGTTCTGGCCTGTAATGCGGCATTTGCCGAAAATTCTCTTAACTCAGGTGTCGATTTCGCCGGTTTCTACGGCGATGAGGACTATGTGTCCATTGCCACTGGTACCACTCAGCCCATTGCCAAAGCACCAGCGGTGGCCTCGGTTATTACTGCCAGCCAAATACGCGCTATGGGCGCTCGAGACATCGATCAGGTGTTGGAATCTGTCCCTGGATTACATATTACTCGGAGTCCACTTTACAACTCCATGTACATTTTTCGCGGAGTCAACGCCGACTTTAATCCTCAGGTCTTAATGTTAATTAATGGTATCCCGATTACCAATCTATTTCAGGGTGACCGCAACCTAATTTGGACAGGCATGCCGGTTGAATCCATCTCAAGGATAGAAGTTATTCGTGGGCCTGGCTCAGCACTCTATGGCGCCGATGCCTTTGCCGGAGTGATCAATATAGTCACCAAGACCCCAGCGGATGTTAAACACAATTCTGCTGGAGTAAGGATCGGTTCTTTTGACACCATGGATGTCTGGTTCACCGGGGCGGGCGAAAAAGGCGACCTGGGCTATATGGGCAGCATTGAATTTACAAAGAGCGATGGATCCGATGCTGTGATCAATAGTGATGCTCAGAGCCTACTCGATTTGATTACTGGAACTACGGTTTCAAATGCACCGGGTTCGGTTAATCGTTCAGCCGAAAATATTGATCTACGCCTTGAGGCAAGTTACAAAAAATTGCGCTTCAGAGCAGGCAGCCAGATTCGCAACAATATCGGTGATGGTGCCGGTGCAGCTCAAGCACTTAACCCAGGCAATAAATTTTCCAGTCAGCGATTTAATATTGACCTCACCTACACTGACAAGGAGATGTTCGATAACACCTTAGTTGAGTTTCAAACCAGTTATTTTGATACTTCTCAGGAAGTGGAGGGCAACTTTATCCTCTATCCGGCTGGTTCCACTGGCCCTTTTCTCGACCCATTCGGTGTGCCAATTTTCCCACCTTTTCCTGACGGCGTGATCGGCAATCCTGAGATTTTTGAGCGTCATACCCGTGTTGGCATTCGCATGGAATATAGCGGTATCAGCAAACACCGTATGAGTGCTGGCGCCGGCTATTACGATGGTGAAATTGATAAAATAACCGAGTGGAAGAATTTTGGCTTTAATCCCGAGACCATGCTGCCCATCTTGCCCGGTGATCCATTAGTCGATGTATCAGATACCGCCTTTGTATTCCTTACCGAAGACGGTCGCGACAATACATATCTGTTTCTTCAGGATGTCTGGCTGCTGGCCAATGACTGGGAATTAACCGCCGGACTGCGACACGACAACTATTCAGACTTTGGCACCACAACCAATCCGCGGTTAGCGTTAGTCTGGTCTACCAGTTACAAATTGA
Source organism: Gammaproteobacteria bacterium (assembly GCA_963855085.1). Taxonomy (GTDB): domain Bacteria; phylum Pseudomonadota; class Gammaproteobacteria; order Pseudomonadales; family Porticoccaceae; genus HTCC2207. The sequence goes on along the minus strand of CAWLBR010000005.1, from coordinate 2,180 downwards.
CCACTAAGTTTCTCTATGGTGAGGCGTTTCGCGCCCCTTCATTTGCTCAGACGCGGGCAATTAATAATCCCTTAATTCTCGGCAATATCAATCTTAAGCCGGAAGAGATTAAAAGCTATGAATTGGCTTTTGATTATCGACCCAATTATGAACTGACCTTGATGACGAACTTTTTCTACTATGACTGGACCGATATTATCCAGTTTGTTTCCGATTCCAATAACAGTACTCGCACTGCGCAAAACTCCGGAGAACAGACAGGCTACGGTATGGAGTTTGAGGCGACCTGGCAGGCAACGGATAATTTCACTCTGACGGGTAATTTCGCGGTACAAAATTCCACCGATGAAACGCTGGATGTACCTGCGGCCAAGTCACCCGAAAAGCAGCTCTATCTTCGTGCTGACTGGATCTTGCCGAAAGATTGGCGGATCAATTTACGCGCCAACTGGGTTATGGACCGCAACCGTCTCAGCGAGGACATGCGTTCAGATATAGACGACTACGCGCTATTTGATCTGTCTCTGCGCAAAGTCATGAGCAACTCCTTTGAATTTGCCCTGACGGTGAACAACCTATTTGACGAAGACGCCCGTGAGCCCAGCCCCAACTCTGATCCCATGCCGTTTATTCCCAATGATTTACCGCTCTCAGGCAGGGCCCTGTTGGGTGAAATTAGATACAATTTTTGAACTAATGTTAATGTTAGTGTGTAGACATAGATGAGCTAGCAAACTGTTAAGACAAGTTGCTAGCTCTTTTTACGGCAGTACAGGAGGTAGTGCTATAAAAATTCCAGGGAGCATGCGGGCGCTGTTTATTGCCCTTGCAGCACTGATCTTCTGCCGCAGCGTCACCGCTGCTGCGGTTGAACTGGTGATCGTCTACCCACAGGTGCGAGAGCCATTTGCCCGTGTCTTTGAAGAAATTGTTCGAGGCGCTGAGGTCGGCTATGAGCATCAAGTTCAGCGCGTTGCATTAAAAGAAAATCAGTCTCCTGTGGACTTTGTCCATGTTCTCGATAGGCAGTCCCCAGTGTTGGTGCTGGGCAATCGCTTGGCGCGGCAGGTCTCTGAGCAGAACACCCAGCACAAAGTCATAGTGGGGGCGGTTAATGGCGAGTTCAGCAAGGTCTTTGGCATCAGCCTGACGCCAAGCTTTGAGACCATATCCAACAAACTGAAATTTTTAGTTCCCGCAGTTAAAAAAGTCCATGTGATTGCCAAGCCTGGAACCACTGCCAGTGATTTTGATCTGGGGTTAAAGGCTTCTCCTTATAAAGGCTTTAGTTTGGTAATTCATGAGGCCGAAGATATCCGGAGCGCGGCAACGGTCTATCGCAATCTGATGAAAACCTTGGACGAGGATGATGCAGTATGGATTCTCCCAAACGGCTCATTTGTTAATAATGCAATGTTATCCATATTGTTGCAGGAGTCTTGGGAAAAACACTTTGTAGTGTTCTCTTCTAACCCGGTACATGTAAAGCGCGGCGCATTGTTTTCCGTCTATCCCAACAACTACAAAATGGGTTTAAGCCTTGGGCGCTTGGCGCAAACGGTTGCCGACGATTTATCGGATAGTGACGATGAAAAGGCGGCTCGGGAGATGCAGCCGTTGAACGATGTTTTCGTCACTCTCAATGAGCGCACCAGCAACCACCTGGGAATCAACCTGACCGATGATATGCTCAGGCATATTGATCTAGTGCTCCCCGCGCGGTGATCACTTATGCCTAGATTAAAACCTAACTGGTTCGATAAGTTGCGCTTTAAAACCCAGATATCTCTGGTGTTTATCTTTGGCATTTTGGTTTTGGCTTTCGTTACATCGGTTACCGTTAGCAAAATATCCAGCACTATTATCGAAGAACACGAGGTACTGCAGGGCAAGCAGGTAACAGAATCCTTAGCGCGGCGCAGTGAAATTGCACTGCTATACCAGAGTCCCGAAGCCGCTAGAGATATTGCCGAAGATGCCATGAACTTTCCCGGGGTAAAGGGAATAGTGATTGAAACTGATAAGTCAGACATGCTGTTTGCCACCGGTTCGATGTTTGTCGCCGATAGCAGTGAATTTGTTGATCAGGATACCCAGCAGACTACTGAGATGGCGAATAAAAAAGCCACAGAACTCAGTCTGGTATCTGAGAACATCGATTTTTGGAAGTTTGCCTCCCC
>CAWLBR010000004.1:0-42361 GCA_963855085.1 Gammaproteobacteria bacterium | reverse complement strand
AGTCAGCCCGCGCTGGCGGTGACATCTACGCGACTAACTGCGTTGCCTGTCACAGCTCAGGCGTTGCCGGTGCTCCTATCATGGGTGATGTGGCTGCTTGGTCTGCTCGTCTGGAGCAGGGTTTGGAGACTGTCTATACCAATGCTATTAACGGTATTCGCGGCATGCCAATGCGCGGTACTTGCATGGATTGCAGCGATGACGAAGTTAAGGCAGCAGTGGATCATATTCTTGAAGGCAGTAAGTAGTCCCTTCAGCAAGATCTACCGCAGTTTAAAAAACCCGCTGAGGCGGGTTTTTTAACGTCTGCTTTTAATAGTTTAAGTCTTGTCAGTCAAAATCGAAGACAAAAAAATACCCGCTTCTCTCAAAGCGGGTATTTAGTCGTCAGCTGGTAGGCCTTTCAATCAAACCCTTTGTAGCTACAGCTGCGGTCCTGCATCAATAATATCCTGGGAGGGTGCGAAGCTAACGATGTTCTCTACGAACAGCTTAGCCAAGATCCCGGCCTGCTTGTCATAGGCATCCTTGTCGGCCCAAGCATTGCGCGGATTGAGATACTTGCTGTCAACGCCGTCGATCGCTTTAGGAATGTTGAGATTCAACAGACCCAAGTGCTCCGACTCGCAGTTCTCGAGAGAGCCTTTGGTAATTGCAGTGACTACAGCGCGGGTTACTGGGATAGGGAATCGACTGCCGACACCGCCAGCACCACCAGATCCGCCAGTCCAACCTGTATTGACCAGATAGACTTTAGAGCCAAAATCTTCGATACGCTTCATTAGCAGCTCTGCATAGACACTTGCAGGGCGCGGCATAAAGGGTGAGCCAAAGCAGGTTGAGAAGGTCGGGTGAATACCCGCTTCTGCGCCTAACTCAGTTGAGCCCACACGTGCGGTGTAGCCGCTTAAGAAGTGATAGGCCGCGGCTTCTTTGCTGAGCATTGAAACCGGCGGTAATACACCAGTTACGTCACAGGTGAGGAATATAATATTCTTTGGTTCACCTGATTGGTTCTCGACGCAGCGTTTTTCCACATGTTCGAGGGGATAGCTACAGCGACCGTTTTCAGTCAGTGTGGTATCTGAATAGTCAGCTGTTCGCTGGCCATCGGATATCACTACATTCTCAACAATCGATCCAAAGCGAATCGCGTCCCAGATAACCGGTTCGTTTTTCTGGCTCAGATCAATTGTCTTGGCGTAACAGCCGCCTTCGATATTAAACACTGTGCCCTTGCCCCAGCCGTGCTCGTCGTCGCCGATCAGGTAGCGATCTGGATCTGCTGAGAGGGTGGTTTTACCTGTGCCTGAGAGGCCGAAAAAGAGGGCTGTATCGCCATCTTCACCGACATTGGCTGCGCAGTGCATAGACATAACTTGCTTTTCAGGAAGCAGAAAATTCTGTACTGAGAACATGGCTTTCTTCATTTCGCCTGCATAGCGCATACCGGCTAACAGAACTTTGCGCTGGGCAAAGTTGATCAGCACTACGCCATCGCTGTTAGTGCCGTCACGCTCGGGCTCACAGACAAAGTTGGCGGCGTGGAGTATTTTCCATGGCGCTTTGTTGGCGGGATTATATTTGTCGGTGCGAATAAACATATTGCGCGCGAACAAACTGTGCCAGGCGGTCTCTGTAGTGACCTGCACCGGGATATAGTGATCCGAGTCCTGACCCACATGCAGCTCAGAAACGAAACGCTCTTGGCCGGCGATATATTCTGAAACACGCTCCCAGAGCGCGTCAAACTTGCCTGCATCAAAGGGACGATTGACTGAACCCCAGTCTATGGCGTCGGTGGAACTGGGCTCGTCGACTATGTATCTATCGGCGGGGGATCTCCCGCTGCGGTGGCCGGTGGTGGCAACAAATGCGCCAGTATCGGCAAGATGTCCCTCCCCGCGTTTAATGGCCATTTCAACAAGCTCGGTGGAGCCGGGGTCTCTGTGTACAGCAGCGTCGGTCATTCTCTTCCTCTCTTCCAAAGGGTGAACGATTTAAAGGTGTTCTTACGGTCTAAAATTAGATCTAAAAATAGCCGGCAATTATGCCAGAAATTCGCAGTGAATCTAAGTGCGATTAGTGAATAGCAGTGGCCGATAAAAGTTAGTGTAGCAGAGGTTGTGGAGGGTCAAATAGTTGAGTGACGTCGGCCGCTGTAAAGCGGTATTCCTGAGAGCAGAATTGGCAGTGAATCATGATCAGGCCCTGCTCTTCGGACAGTTCCATGACTTCTTTGCGTCCCAGAGAGAGCAGTGCGTTTTCGGTTCGCTGCCTTGAACAGCTACAGGAAAACTGCATTGATTTAGCGTCGAATAGGCGCAGTTCCTGCTCATGAAATAACCGATATAACTGGTCATTATGAGAGAGTTGCAGTTGTTCGTCGCTGGAGAGAGTTTCAAACAGTGTCGAAACGCGCTGCCAGTCTTCTAGGCTTTCCTCGCGATCACCGGAAGAGGGCAGTTGTTGGATAAATAGTCCCGTGGCAATTTCTGAGTTCGAGGCTAGCTTAATCTTGGTCGGCAACTGTTCTGATTGGTAAAAATAAAATTCCAAACAGCTGCTGAGATTGTCTTCATCCAGAGGTACCACACCCTGATAGCGCTCTCTGCCCTCGGGTTCGAGAGTTATCGCCAGTGTCGCCTTGCCGAGCAGCTCTTGCAATGTGCTGAGGCTTCCGAGGTTCTCAAAGTCGCCGCGCACTATGCCGCGCAGCTTATTGTCCTGGGAGCATTCGGCCATGATGGTTGTTATGGGGCCATTGCCGTTGGCTTGCACAGTTATCATACCGCTGTGCTTTAGGCTCGAACTCAGGAGGCTTGCCGCGGCAAGAAATTCGCCAAACAACAGTTCCACCTGGAGGGGGTATTTTTGTAGCGCCAAAAGATCCAGATAACTTGCGGATAGAGTCGTGATTTCACCACGGATATCCGTGCTCTCGAAGATGAAGCGCTGAAGTGTATCGTTGTCTTTATTATTCATGGGCCGCATTGTACTGATATTTTCCAGTGGGCCTACTTTATTTAGTGAAAATCTAGGGCTTATTGAGTGAAAACTCGTCGCTTAATTACTCAAAAATCGGTGAATCTGGCGGCGCTGTTTTTTGTTCGGTTTGCCGTCGCTGATCGATGAGCCATTGGCGGCTTTGCGCAGGGCGCTATCTTTCTCTCTCAGGGCGATGCTCTCAGCAGTTTCAGCGTAGAGTAAAAGTGCTTCTGGTGCGCCACGGCGCTGCTCTGATAGGCCTATAACCTCGACGGTTTTACTGTCAAAGCCCTGACGAATGGTCAATATGGTGCCCAGTTCCAGCTGTCGGCTGGCTTTGGATTTGTTGCCATCTATATGAACCTTGCCGCCTTCGATAGCGGACTTGGCCAGAGAACGTGTTTTAAAAAACCGTGCGGCCCAAAGCCACTTGTCGATGCGCACCTTGTCCATAGCTTAAGCCAATCCGTCACTGGTCATAAGATGAGCAAATGAATCGAGCATTGTGAAATTGGACGGCTGACGTCGAGCGGTCTGACTGTCGGGTTGTTCTATGGAGAGCAGATGGGCAATGCCAAACTTCTCCGCAGAGCGCAGCACCGGTTCCGAGTCGTCGATAAATAGAGTGCGTTTAGGATCGAAGCGTATATTCTCCTGCAGTTGCTGCCAGAAGCGCTGGTCTTCTTTTGGCTGGCCATAGTCATGAGAGGAGATAACCGAGTCAAGATGAGCGTCAATGCCGGTTAGGGAGAACTTCAGGTCAACGCTGTCGCGATGAGCATTGGTAACCAGTACGCGCTGTTTATTGTGGGTTCCCAGGGCTTCGAGAAATGAGCGCGCATGGGGGCGATAGCCGATAAGGTGATCAATTTCCTGTTTCAGGGCGAGAATGTCCAGATCAAATTCCTCAGACCAGAAATCAGTGCAATACCAGTTTAGGGTTCCCTGAAAGTCACTCATGCGTCTGGCGAGCTTCTCGGCGACCTGCTCTAGAGACATATTATGCTGTTCGGCATAGCGTTTTGGCAGATGCTGCATCCAGAAAAAAGTATCGAAGTGCAGGTCTAGCAGCGTGCCATCCATATCCAATAGTACAGTGTCGATGTCGCGCCAATTTAGCGTCATTATTATTAATCCAGCGATTGCATAGGGTTATTGGGGCTAGAACAGATCATCTGGCAGGCTGTTAACAGCGCCGCCGGGCAATGCTTCACCACCGATCAATTCAGGCACATTTTCAGTTCTAAAAAATTCAAAAATACCACTTTGGTTTGGCGATACACGCTTGCCTGTTTTGGCGTCTATTTTCACCATAACGATTCCGTCGGGCTGCGGCCGCTCTATATTGGGCTTGCCATCAAGTGCCTGGCGGGAAAAATCGATCCAGATGGGTAGCGCGGCTGAGCCACCGTATTCATTGCGGCCGATCTTGGAATTATCGTCAAAGCCCACCCAAGTGGTTACAGTCAGATGTGGTGAGTAGCCAGAAAACCATGCATCTCTAGGCCCGTTGGTAGTGCCTGTCTTGCCCGCTAGATCGGTGCGCTTGAGGACCTTTGCTTTGACCCCCGTGCCTCTTAAAATAACATCTTTTAACATTGAGTCGATCAGAAAGGCGGTTTGTTTAGTGACCACTCTATCAGCTCTGGGCTTGGCTGCGTCGTCTGTTGGTCGCTGCTGCAGTGCGCGCTTAATCACTTCTAAGCTCTTGCGCTCTTCCTCGGCTATAGATTCATCGGCGAGACTGTTGAGCAATTCTTCGAGTTGCAGATCCACTTGATTCACTGCAGCGGAGTAGGTTTTTGCATCAGTTTCAGATTGATCCGCGGCAAGTGCTATAGGGGTTATAGGGGTGCTTTCGCGATCATCTGTATCGGTTTCACAGCTATTGCACAGTGTTTTTGGTGTCGCTTGATAGATAATGTTGCCGTCGCGGTCGATCACTGTATCCAGAACATAGGGCGCAACACTGTAACCGCCGTTGGCGAGAATATTGTAGGCGCTGGCTACCTTGAGTGGTGTTAAGGCATGGCTTCCCAGCGCTAGGGACAGATCTATAGGCATATCGCCCGTATCAAAGCCGAACGCCTGGAGTCCTTCCAAAGTGCGATCAATGCCCATGCGTCGCAGCAGTCTGATTGACACCATATTGCGTGAGCGGTAGAGCGCCTCGCGCAGGCGGGTCGGGCCGTAGAACTTGCCGCCGTCATTTTCTGGTCGCCACATATCCTCTAAGTTCTTGTCGTTAAACACTACCGGCGCATCATTAATAATCGAAGCCGGTGTAAAACCGCTGTTAAGTGCAGCGGCATAGATAAAGGGTTTGAAGTTTGAGCCGGGCTGACGCAGAGCTTGGGTGACTCGGTTAAAACGGCTGTGGCGGAAATCAAAGCCACCGACCAAGGTGCGGATAGCGCCGTCCTGAGGATTGAGCGCTACCAGCGCGGCCTGCACTTCGGGCATCTGTGCCAGAGTGGGAGAGCCGTTGTCACGGCGAATTATACGAATCAAATCACCGCGGCTAAATAGATCAAAGGCGCTTGTAATAGGTGCGCTGCGGGCATTGACCGTCTTATAAAGGCGTAGATCTTTAAGTCCATCAAGCCAATTTAATTCTTCAATATCGCCGTTGCGGTTGAGTACCCAGAGACGGTCATCGGCCACATCACTGACAATAGCCGGCTCCAGTGCGCCAAAGGTTGCCGTCTTGCTGAGCCGTTCAGACCACTCTTCTTCCGCGACTGCAGTCTCTTCCGGACCGCGATAGCCGTGCCGTTGGTCATAGGCGAGAATGCCTACTTGCAGGGCGTCAAAGCCCTGCTTTTGCATGGTCGAATCTATAGTGGTGATCGCAGAATAGCCTTCGGTATAGGCCTTGAGGCCAAATTTATCGACGACTTGCTGGCGCACCATTTCAGCAATATAAGCGGCACTGAGTTCGGATATAGAGCCGTGGTAAGAGGCTTGATCCGGTTCTGCTAGCGCGATTTGGTACTGTTCCTCGGTGATATTGTCCAGCAATAGCATGCGCTTGAGTATCCAGTTGCGGCGAATCAGTGCGCGCTCGGGATTGGCGATCGGGTTGTAGGATGAGGGTGCTTTAGGTAAGCCTGCAATCATCGCGCTTTGCGCTAAGGTCAGCTGGTTGAGTTTTTTACCGTAATAGACATTGGCTGCGGCACCAATGCCATAGGCTCTGTTGCCGAAGTAAATCTTGTTGGTATAGAGAGAAAGTATCTCCTGCTTGGTCAAACCCTCTTCAATTTTAAAGGCGAGCAGTATTTCGTTAAATTTGCGCGTGAATTCCTGGCGATTACTGAGAAAGAAGTTGCGCGCCACCTGCATGGTGATAGTGCTGCCACCGCTGCGTATTCGGCCGGTAGTAATTAATTCACCTGCAGCCCTCAATAGGCCGGTTACAGCGATTCCGCTGTGTTCAAAGAATCCGTCATCCTCGGCGGCGAGAAAGGCATCAATCATTGGCTGGGGTATTTCGTCAAATGATACAGGCGAACGCTTTTTTTCGCCGAACTCAGCAATAACTTTCAAATCTTGTGAATAGATTCGCAGTGGAATTTGTAACTCGATCTCCTTTAGTTCCTCGACTGATGGGAGTTTTGGACTAAGGTAGAGGTACAAGCAAGAGGCGACAACAAGGAACCCGCCTGTTCCAAGGAGGGCTAGCAGCGCTAGGGGTTTAATCAGTTTTCGCATAACTATCGCTTAGCCGTGGGGTCGTTTTTACTTAAAGGTTACTTAAGTGTTAGGTAAGTAATATTTTAACTCTTGTTAAATTGAGGGCACCAATTTCGGGCACCAGCAGAATCAGGGTCTATTATAGAGTGTAGGGAATGTGAAGTGCATCATTTGCAAGGATACCATCGGTTGTTACCGTGAGCCGCCACTGATAACTGTGGACAAGAGTAGCCTAAATAAAGGACTTATATAAGAAAATGGAATTTTTCGATTTTTTCACCAAGCCTTCAAAGCCCATGCTGGGAATGGATATCTCCTCGTCAGCCGTAAAGCTGATTGAGCTGAGTAAGACCGGAGACAGCTTTAAAGTTGAGGCCTACCGAGTTCTTCCCCTGCCGCCAAATACCATAGTCGATAAAAATATCGCCGACCTCGACGCTCTGTCAGAGACTATTGCCGCAGTGGTAAAACGCTCGGGTAGCAAACTCACCGATATAGTGGCGGCGGTCTCCTCCTCTTCAGTGATCACCAAAGAGATTGAATTGCCTGCAGGTCTCACCGAGTTGCAGATGGAAATGCAAATCGAAGTGGAAGCCGATCAATACATTCCCTACCCAATGGAAGAAGTGGCCTTTGACTTCGATGTCTTGGGTGAAGTGGAAAACAACCCCGATCTCGTCCGAGTACTGTTAGCCGCCTGCCGCCAAGAAAATGTCGAACATCGCCGTCAAGCTTTAGAAATGGCGGGCTTCAACCCAAAAGTCATCGATGTAGAGAGCTTTGCCGTCGAACGCGCCTACAAGCTTATAGAAGGCCAGCTGGACGAGGTCAGTGATCAGGTGGTTGCCATTGCCGATATAGGGGCAAGTGTTTTTAGCTTTACGGTGCTGGTTGACGGTAAAATTATCTACAGCAGAGAACAGCAGTTTGGCGGAAAGCAGCTCACCGAAGAAATTCAACGACGCTATGGACTCTCTTGGGAGGAAGCAGGAGAGGCGAAGCGCAAAGGGGGACTGCCGGAAGACTATGCAACGGAAGTCTTGTCGCCGTTCAAAGAGTCTCTGGTGCAACATATCACCCGCTCGCTGCAATTTTTTTATAGCTCCAGTCACTTTAATTATGTCGATCAGCTGTTCTTGGCCGGGGGTGTCTCGGCACTGGAGGGGCTGGTGGATGAAGTAGAGCAGGTTATAGGTCTGCCTACGGCCGTGGCCAATCCCTTTGCCAATATGCAATTACATAAATCGATCAACCCGACTGCGCTGGCCAATGATGCGCCGGCCATGTTGCTCGCCGTGGGTCTAGCCATGAGGAGTTTTGATTAAATGACTAAGATTAATCTACTTCCCTGGCGGGAAGAAGCCCGCGAGCTAGAGCGAAAAGCCTTTCTCAGCAAGTTGCTCGCCTCAGCTGTTAGCGGCGTTGTACTGGTCTTCTTGTGGGTTTTGTTGGCTCAGAACCAATTGGATAACCAGAATTCCCGTAACAGTTATTTGCAGTCGAATATTGCTGAGATGGATAAAAAAGTTTCTGAAATCAGCCAGTTAAAAAACAAAAAACAGGCAATGCTGTCGAGAATGAAGGTTATTCAGGATCTACAGGGTAATCGTTCTGAGATTGTGAAGATATTTGATGAGCTGGTTCGCGCAGTGCCTAACGGCACCTATTTAGATTCTCTAGAGCTCAATAACGCAACCTTTAAGGTATCTGGTTATTCCGAGTCCAATAAGCGGATTTCCGCTCTTATGAGAAACTTGGATATGTCCCATAAATATGCTAATTCAAATCTCACCAAAGTACAGCACGATCCAAGGATGGGAGAGCAGGGCAGCATTTTTGATTTGCAGGTCGAAATAGAGAGGCCTGCCCCAGCAGTTTCAGAAATACCGCCTCAATAGAGGCACTACCACCTAATTACGACAATAGAATAAATTTATTAGCAGGGATGTTATGTCATTTAAAGAGAGTCTAATTGAACTTAAAGATACCGACTTTGCCGATCTGGATATTCAGCAGATTGGAGTTTGGCCTGCGGCATTAAAAACCATCTTGGTGATATCCATTGTGCTGGTGATTATTTGCTTGGGTTACTTTTTAAAAGTCAAAGATATCAGTCTTTTAACTGAGCGAGCTGTTGCCGAAGAACTCGAGTTACTGCAGCAGTATCAGAGTAAAGCCTTTCTCGCCGCCAACCTAGATGCTTATCGCCAGCAGATGATTGAGTTGGATGAAACCTTCGGTGCACTGCTCAAACAGCTGCCCAAAGATACCGAAGTGCCCGGGCTCTTAGAAGATATTACTGAGGTCGCCAATGGCAGTGGCCTAGCGATGAAATCGATCAACCTGCAGCCGGAAAAAGTTTCAGAATTTTATGTGGAGTTGCCGATCAAAATCGATGTCACGGGGGACTATCATGACTTTGGCTCCTTTGTCAGTGGCGTCGCTTCATTGCCCCGCATAGTGACTCTCCATGATTACACAATCAAGCAATCTGATGGCTCTCGCCTGAATATGCAGATTGATGCTCGGACCTACAGATATAAAGCGGAGGCAGAACAATGAGCAAACATTTTTTAGTCACCGCTCTAATCGCTTTGGTGAGCCTCGCAGGCTGTTCAAGCGACCGCCAGCACAGTGACCTGGATAAGAAAATGAGCGATGCGCGGACTAGACCTCAGGGTGTTATCGAGCCGCTTCCTAAATACCCGGCGGCAGAACGCTTTAATTATTCCGCACTGGCATTGCGCAGCCCTTTTGAGGCACCAGCCATTATCACTGGAGACGAGAAAGTTTCTGGTAAGGCAGTGTCGGCTCCAGACCAATCGAGAACCAAAGAAGCCCTTGAACTGATTAGTTACACATCCCTCTCCATGGTCGGAATTCTGGCCAAAGGTAATCAGATGTGGGCGCTTGTGGACGATGGAGGGGGCAAGGTTCATCGGGTTAAAGGTGGTAATTATATAGGCCGCAATTTTGGCTTAATCACCCTTATAAATCGCCGTGAGATCGAGGTTATGGAAACCGTTCCAGACGGTAAAGGTGGGTGGATTAACCGACCGCGCACAATGGCCATAGAAGAATGAGCAACTTGCTAGGGAAACAAAAAATGATCAGTCGAATCAAACGCAACATCTATTTTTTATTGGCGCTTTTACCGGGGCTTGCTAGTGCAGCAACTCAGGTAACAGATATTGAATTTGCTTCTCTGCAAGGGGATCAGTTTGAGATCAGATTGCAGTTTTCCGAGCAACCACCCGAGGCCAATGCCTATGAAATTGGCAATCCGGCACGCTTGGTTGTGGATTTTCCTGGAGTGGAAAGCAGCTTGCCGCAAAAAAAATATGCCTTGGGTTTCGAAAATGCCAATGAGGCTGTGATTATTTCCGATGGCAGCAGAACCCGACTTATAGTCAATCTAAATCAATCCATACCTTTTGAAATAGACAGTGACAATAACAGCGTCACTGTGCGCGCAGGTGCTGGATCTGGATCTACCATTAGTGGCGCCATATCAAATCAGTCGGCTTCACCTGTGGCAGCTGTTTCTCAAGTGCCAAGTGCCGATGGGTCTAGCTCTTCTCGTAGCGCTACTGCTGACGAATTTAAGCGCAGCACTCTGGCCGTAACCGATGTGGATTTTCGTCGCGGTAACGACGGTTCGGGCAGTATAGTTATTGGTCTCAGTCAGCCCTCAGTCAATGTGGACATTGATCGCAGCAACCATCAAATTCAACTGTCTTTTTACCAGACTGAACTGCCTGATCAATTTGATAGGCGTCTGGATGTCGTGGATTTCGCCACGCCAGTTAAGACCATTGATAGCAAGCAGGAGGGTACTACCACCACCGTGACTATTGATGCCTCGGGCCAATATGACTATCTCGCCTATCAAGCCGATGGCCAGTATGTGGTTAATATCAAGCCACTCACCGATGCTGAAGTGGAAGAACAGGCGAAAAAGTTTGCCTTTAATGGCGAGCGCTTAACCCTTGATTTTCAAGATATTGAGGTGCGCTCAGTACTGCAAATTATCGCTGAATTTACCTCATTGAATCTGGTGGCCAGTGACACAGTGACGGGAAATATTACCCTATGGTTAGACGATGTTCCATGGGATCAGGCTCTGGAGATTATTCTGAAAGCCAAGGGCTTAGATAAACGCCAGGAAGGCAATGTGCTGATGGTTGCGCCGGCAGCTGAAATCGCTGAGCAAGAGCGCCTTCAGGTCGAGGCCAACAAGCAGCTTCAGGAGCTGGCACCACTGGAAACGACTTTCGTGCGGATTAAATATGCTGACGCCGCCGAAATTTTTGAATTGTTTACCGCTAGCCGCACCGATGAGGGGCAGTCTAGCGGCGGAGGTCGCGATGGCAATGCCACTACCACAATTTTGTCAGAGCGCGGCAGTGCCATAGTGGATGAGCGCACCAACACCATTATTCTCACAGACACCGAAGACAAGATTAATGCCTTTAAACGCCTGATCGATGAGATTGATGTGCCGATTAAGCAGGTGTTGATTGAAGCGCGCATTGTCATTGCCAATACTGACTTCAAAAAGGAACTGGGTGTAACCTGGGGCTTGGCGGGCATCGATAAGCTGTCTGGCGGCACAGTTGGCAGTGCCTTTGGCGATCGAACCTTGGGCTTTTCCGGACGCAGATCTGGTTTGGCGCCGGGAGCAGGGGTAGTGGAGACCTTTAAGTATTCTGCTGATGAAATCGAGGCAGATGATGGCGCTGATGGGTTGCCGGGTACGGCTGATGACGGCCCTACCACCTACACTCGAAATTATGACATTGGCTTGGGCGACAGTCTGGCGGTAGATTTGGGTGTTGCTAACCCTACAGGCTCTTTCAGTCTCGGGTACCTAACGGATAATTTTCTGATTGATCTCGAGTTGAGTGCATTGGAGTCCGATGGCTTTGGCGAAATTGTCTCTCAGCCAAAAGTCCTTACAGGCGATAAGCAGCAAGCGGTGATAAAGTCGGGAACTGAGATAGCCTACCAAAAGGCTACCTCGAGCGGCGCAACTAGCATAGAATTCAAAGAAGCGGTGTTGCAGCTAGAGGTTACCCCTCAGATTACACCGGACAACAGAATTATTATGGATCTGTTGGTTTCACAAGACTCAGTAGGAGCATTTACCCCAACAGGTGAGCCGTCAATCGATATCACGCAGATTGAGACTCAGGCATTGGTCGGTAACGGGCAAACACTGGTATTAGGGGGTATTTTCCAGACAGAAGAAGTTAATGGCACGGATAAAGTACCATTTCTGGGCGATTTACCCTTTGTGGGTAAGCTGTTTCGAAATGAACTGCGCAATGTTGAAAAACGTGAAATACTGATCTTTATAACCCCTAAAATAATTGACGATAATTTACTGGATCGATGAAACCACAACATATTTTTCTCGTTGGCCCCATGGGGGCTGGCAAAACAACTATAGGCAGGCACCTGGCAGGATTGCTGGGGCTTTCCTTTATTGATATCGATTCCGAAATTGAGGCCCGTGCTGGCGCCGATATTCAGTGGATCTTTGATATGGAAGGTGAGGCCGGTTTTCGCGAGCGCGAGAGCAAGGTGCTGGTTGATCTGGTGGCCGACAAACAGCCAAAAATCATAGCTACTGGGGGTGGAATAGTCCTCAGCGATGATAATCGTGGAATCCTGCAGGCGAGTGGCCTAGTAGTCTACCTGTCCGCCACCTTCGAGCAATTAGTTGAGCGCACCAAGCGCGACAAAACTCGGCCATTGCTGCAGGTTGACGATCGTGAAGCCGTTATCAAGCAGCTTATCGAAACCCGCAGTCCACTCTATAGCCAGGTTGCCGACCTGGTATTTCCTTCGGGGTCGACACAGCCTCTTAAGCTGGCTAAAAAACTGGCTGAAGCAGTTTCAGCCCTATGATAAACTCCTGAGTCTAATATTTGTCGCCACCCTGTGGCTGCGCCCTTTACTAGCCTCACTCAGAGTGATTCATGACCGCAAAATCGACACAAGTTCAGGTTTCCTTGGGTGATCGTTCCTACCCTATATTTATTGGTTCCGATGAAATTCGCAACGCGGATATAGCCAGCTACGTCAGCGGTAAAAAAGCCCTGATTGTCACCAATGAGACTATTGCCCCCCTCTACCTTGAGCTGCTGGAGCGCCAGTTGATAGATAAGCAGGTCAGCAGGGTTATTCTCGCGGATGGTGAACAATACAAAAATCTCGATACCCTCAATCTTATCTTTGATCGGCTAATTGGTGATCACCATGATAGAAAGACCACCTTGATTGCTCTGGGTGGTGGTGTGGTAGGGGATATGACCGGCTTTGCCGCTGCTTGTTATCAGCGCGGTGTGCCATTTATTCAGATTCCAACCACATTGCTAGCACAGGTTGATTCTTCCGTGGGAGGCAAGACCGCGGTCAATCATGCCATGGGTAAAAATATGATCGGCGCCTTTTATCAGCCTCAGGCGGTAATTATTGATACAGATACGCTATCTACGCTGCCTGATCGAGAGTTTCAGGCCGGTCTGGCTGAGGTTATAAAGTACGGCTTAATTATTGATGCTGATTTTTTCCAGTGGTTGGAAAACAATATCGACCTATTATTACAGCGTGATAAGCAGGCACTGGCTTACGCCATAGAGCTGTCATGTGTGAGCAAGGCGCGGATTGTTGCCGAAGATGAAACCGAGCAGGGTATCCGAGCTATTTTAAATTTGGGCCACACCTTTGGTCACGCCATTGAAACCTTCCAGAACTACAAGCAGTGGATTCACGGTGAAGCGGTTGCTGCGGGGATGGTTATGGCTGCAGAGTTATCGGTGATCAGTGGAGATTTACCTGAAGCGGATTTACAGAGAACTAAAGCACTTTTACAGCGCTGTTCACTGCCGGTGGCTCCTCCTGCAGATATGACTGCGGAAGATTTTACCCAGTTAATGCTCAGGGACAAGAAAGTCCTCGATGGGC
This sequence comes from Gammaproteobacteria bacterium, assembly GCA_963855085.1. GTDB lineage: Bacteria > Pseudomonadota > Gammaproteobacteria > Pseudomonadales > Porticoccaceae > HTCC2207. The sequence goes on along the minus strand of CAWLBR010000004.1, from coordinate 28,705 downwards.
AATTGCGTCTGGTGCTGCTAAAGCGCCTCGGTGAAGCCTCTGTTACCGACCAGTTTTCAATTGATCACCTCAATCAGGTATTGACCAGCGCCTGCGCTGCGAGTTGAACGCCTAGGGTCGTAAATTGTTCGACTTTTTCGTCTCAATTAGGCTCCATCCGGCCGTTTAGTGCGTACAGACAATTGTCGAATAGTTTGGCAATGTGTAGAATGCCCCTCACTTTGTCTATTTAGCCTATCTGTGTTTCTCGAGGCTATTATCACTTTGCTCTTCAGTGCTGTTTTATTAGCGCATCCTGGCGCTGGTATAGCGCTGCGCGAAGAGTTTAACTTGGAATTTTACTTAGAGTTTATTTATGGCTCAGAGCTTATGTCGGCTTGACGATTTTAAAGATAATTGCGGTTTTGGTTTAATTGCTCATATTAAGGGCAAGACAAGCCATAAATTGCTGTTGAACGCGATTCAGGCACTCACCTGTATGACCCACCGCGGCGGTGTTGCTGCCGATGGTAAAACCGGTGATGGCTGTGGTCTGTTGATGCAAAAGCCTGACAGCTTTCTGCGCACAGTGTTGCGAGATAGCCTGCAAATAGAGCTTCCTGAGCTCTATGCGGTCGGCGCAGTGATGCTTAACACTGACGAGCAGCAGCGCAACGCAGCGAAAAATATTCTCGAACAAGAGCTTACCGCTCAGGGTCTAAAAATCCTCGCATGGCGTCAAGTACCCACTGATAACAACTGCTTGGGCCCGATTGCGATTAAGTCGCTGCCAGCCTTTGAACAGGTTTTTGTCGGTCCCGGTGATATCACTGATGAGAAGCGCTTTAGCGCCCGTCTATTTATGGGCCGTCGCAAGGCTGAGAAGCAGCTGACAGAAGATAGCAGTTTCCATATTGCCAGCCTTGGCACCAACGTTCTCAGCTACAAAGGGCTGATGATGCCTGTTGATCTGCCGGGATTCTATTTGGATCTGGCGGATGAGCGTCTTGAAACTGCGATCTGTGTGTTCCATCAGCGCTTTTCAACTAACACTATGCCGCAGTGGCCACTTGCCCAACCCTTTAGAATGTTGGCGCACAATGGTGAGATCAATACCATTATGGGCAACCGCAACTGGTCTGTTGCCCGGACACCAAAGTATGAAACTGATTTGCTACCCGACCTAGCTGAAGCTGCGCCGTTGGTTAATCGCACCGGCTCAGATTCATCTAGCCTAGATAACATGCTTGAAATGCTCGTCACGGGTGGCATGGATCTGCACCTTGCCGTGCGCACTCTGGTACCGCCAGCCTGGCAGAATGTTGAAGATCGCAACCCAGATCACCGCGCACTGTACGACTACCTTTCCATGCACCAAGAACCCTGGGATGGCCCTGCAGGTCTGGTTATTACTGACGGCCGCTTTGCTGTTTGTACTCTAGATCGCAATGGTTTGCGCCCCTCGCGCTATGTGATTACCAATGACGACGTGATTACAGTGGCATCAGAGATCGGCGTTTACGACTACCGCAGCGAAGATGTGGTGGCCAAAGGCCGTCTTGGGCCCGGAGATATACTCTCTATTGATACTCAGGAAGGAAAAATCTTCTTCCGTGATGAGATTGAAGATCAGTTGGCTGCTCGCCACCCTTACAAAAAGTGGCTCAAAGAGGGTCGTTACGCTATCCAATCGAGCTTCGATCGGGACAGTATTGAGATCGAAGGCAATCTCAGCCGCGATCAAATCAAATGCTATATGAAGATGTTCCAGGTCTCCTTTGAAGAGCGAGACCAAGTGTTGCGGCCATTGGCCGAAGGCGGTCAAGAGGCCACAGGCTCTATGGGTGACGATATCCCCATGGCTGTGCTGTCGAAGAAGCAGCGCAATCTGTTTGATTATTTTCGCCAGCAGTTTGCCCAGGTAACTAATCCACCGATTGATCCACTGCGCGAAGCCATAGTTATGTCTCTGGGCGTGGAGCTCGGACAAGAAGAGAGCGTCTTCGCTGAAAACCCTTATCTCGGTGCGCGAATTGGCCTTTCTAGCCCGGTGCTGTCACCGCGTAAATACTATGCCCTGAAGCGCAATGAATTTGAGCAGTTCCCAGTAGCCAAATTTGCCCTTAACTACGATGCGACGGAAGAAAATCTACAGCAAGCTATTCAGCGCGTCTGTGCTGAAGTGGCCACAGCGGTTCGTGACGGCGCGGTGATCTGTATCCTTTCGGATCACAAGATCAGCCCTGAAAAACAGCCAATCCATATCTTGCTGGCAGTTGGCGCCGTGCACAATCATCTGATTGAACAGGGCCTGCGCACCGATGCCAATATAGTTGCCAGTACGGGCTATGCCCGGGATTCACACCAGATTGCCGCCCTAATCGGTTGCGGTGCGTCGCTGGTCTATCCTTATCTCAGCTACCATGTGCTCTGCGACCTGATCGGTAGCGGCGAGTTGCTGGTCGATGTGGATACCGCCTTTAAACAGTACCGCAAAGGCATCAATAAAGGCCTGTTAAAAATACTCTCGAAAATGGGTATTTCCACAATCGCCTCCTATCGTGGCGCGCTGTTATTTGAAGCTATTGGTCTCAGCACCGAAGTGATCGATCTCTGTTTCCCCGGTCTTGTCAGTCGTCTTGAAGGCGCTACCTTCGAAGATATTGAAGTGGATCAGACTGTCCTTAAAAAGCTCGCGTGGAAGCTGCGCAAGCCCATCGAACCCGGTGGTCTGCTGAAATATGTTCACGGTCAGGAATACCACGCCTATAACCCAGATGTGGTGCAGACCTTGCACAGCGCCGTACAGAACGGTGATTACAAAGCCTATATTGAATATGCTCGTCTGGTGAATACCCGACCTGTTGCAACGCTCCGTGACTTGCTTAAATTGAGTGATACCTGCACAGCTATAGATATTGAATCAGTTGAGTCTGTGGCGCATATCGTCAAGCGCTTTGACTCTGCTGGCATGTCTCTGGGTGCTCTCTCCCCTGAGGCTCACGAGTCTCTGGCTGAGGCAATGAACACCCTGGGTGGACGCTCCAACTCTGGTGAGGGCGGCGAAGACCCAGCGCGCTATGGCACCATCAAGTCATCGAAAATTAAACAGATCGCTTCCGGCCGCTTTGGTGTTACACCAGCCTATCTATCTAGCGCCGAAGTACTGCAGATTAAAGTCGCTCAGGGCGCTAAGCCCGGTGAAGGGGGGCAGTTGCCCGGCGGCAAGGTCAACGAGCTAATTGCTCGACTGCGTTTCTCTGTACCTGGTGTGACATTGATATCGCCACCGCCACACCATGATATTTACTCCATCGAAGATCTGGCCCAGCTGATTTTTGACCTAAAGCAGGTCAATCCCAGTGCTCTGGTCTCAGTAAAGCTAGTGTCACGTCCAGGCGTCGGCACTATTGCTGCCGGTGTGGCCAAAGCCTACGCCGATCTGATTACCATTTCTGGCTATGACGGTGGTACTGCCGCGAGTCCATTGAGTTCGATTCGCTACGCTGGATCACCCTGGGAATTAGGTCTCACTGAAACCCATCAGACGCTTCGCGCCAATGATCTGCGCAACAAGGTTAGAGTGCAGACCGACGGTGGTCTGAAGACCGGTTTGGATGTGATTAAAGCCGCTATTTTAGGTGCCGAGAGCTTTGGCTTCGGTACCGGACCCATGGTTGCCCTAGGCTGCAAGTATCTACGTATCTGTCACCTGAATAACTGCGCCACTGGTGTAGCCACTCAGGATGAGCGTCTGCGCAACGACCACTACCGCGGCACCGTGGCTATGGCGACAAACTTCTTTAAGTTTATTGCCATGGAAACCCGCGAATGGTTGGCTGCTCTGGGTATCAGCTCGCTGGAAGAATTGGTTGGTCGTGTTGACCTATTAGAGACTTTGCCTGGTGAGACCAGCAAGCAGCAGCATTTGGAGCTGTCACCACTACTTGAAGTACGACCCGAGTTAGATGGCAAGCCCCAGACCTGTTCAGAGCCAAAAAACAACCCGCTGGATAAGGGTTTATTGGCGGAAAAAATGGTTGAGCAGGCACTGCCATTTATTGAGTCTCAGAGTGGCGGCACATTCGACTTTACAGTCAATAACTGCGACCGTTCCATAGGTGCTCGACTCTCCGGTGAGATAGCCAAGCGCTATGGCAACACAGGCATGTCAGCTGCGCCGATTCGATTGAACTTGAAAGGTGTTGCTGGCCAGTCTCTCGGCGTCTGGAATGCTGGCGGCCTAGAGCTATATCTCGAAGGCGATGCCAATGACTATGTTGGTAAGGGCATGGCTGGCGGCAAGATTATCTTGCGCCCACCCAGTGACAGTACCTTTGCCTCCCATGAAACACCGATTATGGGCAACACCTGCCTCTATGGCGCCACTGGTGGCCGTCTGCATGCTGCAGGAACAGTTGGTGAACGCTTTGCCGTGCGCAACTCAGGTGCCACCGCTGTAGTCGAAGGTGCCGGTGATCACTGTTGTGAATATATGACTGGTGGCATAGTGACTGTACTAGGAGCTGCTGGTTACAACTTCGGCGCTGGTATGACAGGCGGTTTTGCCTATGTTCTCGATATAGAGCGTGAATTTGTCGATCGCTACAATATGGAACTGGTGGATATTCAGCGCATTACTGCTGAGGCCACGGAATCCCACCGAGTGTTCCTCAAACATATGATCCGCGAGCATGTCAGAGAGACTGGCAGTGCCTGGGGACAAGAGCTTATTAGCAATTTTTCTGATTATGCATCGAAGTTTTGGTTGGTTAAGCCAAAAGCGGCAAGCCTGAACAGTCTTTTAGCCCAGGCCCATGACAACCCGCAATAGCGTTGATTAGAGAACCGAGATAAAACTTATGATTCCAAGACTAGATAACCAATTTCAGTTTCTCGACATTAAACGTGTCGACCCGGTAAAGCGTGATATGAAGCGCCGCGTCGGTGAGTTTGTTGAAATTTATGACCCCTTTACTGCCGAGGGTGCAGCCGACCAATCCCACCGTTGTCTGTCCTGTGGTAACCCTTACTGCGAGTGGAAATGCCCGGTTCACAACTATATTCCCAACTGGCTGCAGTTGGTTGCTGAAGGCAATTTAATCGAAGCCGCTGAGCTCAGCCATCAGACTAATTCACTGCCGGAAGTCTGTGGCCGCGTGTGTCCACAGGACCGTCTCTGTGAAGGCGCCTGTACCCTGAATGATGGTTTTGGTGCCGTGACTATTGGCTCGGTAGAAAAATATATTACCGATACTGCCTTTGCCATGGGCTGGCGTCCGGATATGTCGGACGTTGTCTGGACCGATAAAAAAGTCGCCGTAATTGGTGCTGGACCTGCAGGCATTGGCTGCGCCGATATTCTTATTCGCAATGGCGTCAAGCCAGTGGTCTTTGATCGCTATCCAGAAATTGGTGGATTGCTGACCTTTGGTATCCCCGAATTTAAGTTAGAAAAGTCGGTTATCCGCACTCGCCGCGAGATTCTCGAAGGCATGGGCGTTGAGTTCCGCTTAAATATCGAAATCGGCAAAGACATCATGGTGGAAGAGCTGCTCAGTGAATACGATGCCGTCTTTATGGGCATGGGCACTTACACCACAATGAAAGGCGGGTTTCCCGGTGAAGACCTCGAGAACGTTCACGAAGCGCTGTCGTTTTTGGTTTCCAACGTCAACCGCAATCTCGGCTTCGAGAAATCTAAGGACGACTTTATCGACCTTAAAGGCAAGCGTGTAGTGGTTCTGGGTGGTGGTGATACGGCGATGGACTGTAACCGCACCTCGATCCGCCAGGGCGCCACCAGCGTCACCTGTGCCTATCGTCGCGATGAAGAGAATATGCCTGGCTCGCGCAAAGAGGTGAAAAATGCTCGGGAAGAAGGCGTGATATTTAAATTCAATATGCAGCCAGTCGAGCTTATGGCTGATGCAGAGGGCCGTGTTGAAGGGGTTAAAGTGGTCTCTACATCCCTAGGTGCTCCAGATCAAAATGGTCGTCGCCGACCCGAAGTGATCCCTGGCAGTGAAGAGATTTTACCCGCCGATGCCGTGTTGGTGGCCTTTGGCTTTAAGCCAAGCCCTCCAGCCTGGCTAACCGGTATCGAAGTGAACACCTCGGACTGGGGTGCAGTAATGGCCGCAGAAGAGCAGACATTCCCCTTCCAGACCACCAATCCGAAGATATTTGCCGGTGGTGATATGGTGCGTGGCTCCGACTTGGTGGTTACCGCCGTCTGGGAAGGTCGCGAGGCCGCCAAAGGCATTTTGGATTATCTCGACGTTTAATCGGTGCTACTAATCAGTGCTATTAATCGACGTTAGGCACTAGTGTCGACTACATTGCTTGTAACAAAATGCTCTAAACTTTATTACTTTGGAATTTTAATGTCTGACTTAAAGAATGATCGCTTTCTCAAGGCGCTGATGCGCCAGCCTGTTGACCGCACACCTGTGTGGATGATGCGACAAGCAGGCCGTTACCTGCCCGAGTACCGAGCAGTGAGAGCTCAGGCCGGCGACTTTATGAGTCTGTGTAAGAACACTGAACTTGCCTGTGAAGTGACGCTGCAGCCTCTAGAGCGCTACGAGATGGACGCGGCAATTCTGTTTTCAGATATTTTAACCATACCCGATGCTATGGGACTGGGCCTCTATTTTGAAACGGGAGAGGGCCCCAAGTTTCGCAAGCCAGTCAGAACCGAGGCGGATATCGAAGCCCTTGAAGTAATAAACACCGCCAGCGATCTCTCCTATGTCACCGACGCAGTGACCATGATTCGCCGCGAACTCAATGGTCGCGTACCACTGATTGGTTTTTCCGGCAGTCCCTGGACACTGGCGACTTATATGATTGAAGGCCAGAGCAGCCGCGACTTTGCTCGCGCCAAAACCATGCTCTATACCCAGCCTGAGCTAATGCACCAACTGCTGGAAAAATTATCTCTATCGGTAATTGATTACCTGAATGCCCAGATCCGTGCTGGCGCTCAGGTAGTGCAGATATTTGATACCTGGGGTGGGGCATTGAGCCACGCCGCTTACGCAGAATTCTCCCTCGCCTATATGCAGAAAATTGTCGATGGATTAATCAGTCATCACGATGGTCGCGATGTGCCTGTTATCCTATTCACCAAGGGCGGTGGCCTGTGGCTTGAAAAAATGGCCGATACCGGCTGTCACGCTCTGGGTCTCGATTGGAGCACTGATATTGGCGCGGCCAAGAGTCGAGTTGGCGATAGAGTCGCGTTGCAGGGCAATATGGATCCGGCTGTTTTAAGAGCTGATCCTGCAGTAATCGAATCCCAGGTTGAGGCTATCCTCAAAGGGTTTGGTGATGGTCCAGGGCATATCTTTAATCTAGGTCATGGCATTACACCGGATATAAACCCAGACAATGTGAAAGTGTTTATTGATGCCGTTCACAAGTTTTCTGCAAAGTACTGATTTACCTTAGCTCTTCTTAGTCTATATTTACTAAAACCGCACCGGCGCACGCTTTCACACTGGTAAAAGCGTTACATTTCGATACGGTTCGGTTTTTTATTAATAGCACTGAGAGATCTAAAAACTGTATGTCACTACAGCAACTAAAAGTCTTTATTCATGAACTTGAAGTGGGAATGTTTGTTTCCGCGCTCGACAAGCCATGGGCGGAGACACCATTCCCGATACAGGGTTTCCTGATTAAAAGCGCCGCTGATGCGTCCCGCGTCAAAGCCTATTGTGACTACATCTATATAGATATCGCCAAAGGTATCTCACCTCTGGATTTAAAAAGTCCAGCCGCCGGTAGCCGACAATTCAACAACGACCTACGCAACAAAGCCCAGGATATCGATCCGATTGTTCGCGGTTTAATGGATAGTCGCCAACTCGCTGCACCGCGCAGCTTTGTGATCAAACCCGATATATACCGAAAAACTGTCGAGCTCTCCAAAGAAATGCCCGCAGCGCGAAGAGTGATGAACAATCTGGTTGGTTGCCTCAGTGTTGCGACTCGCCAAATCACCAAGGGTGGACAGTTTAATCTGCGTCAATTACAGCAGTCAGTGGACGATATGGTGGATAGCGTGGTGCGCTGTCCCGATGCCTTCACCTGGTTATTACAGCTGCGCGCAAAGGACCGACATACTCATGATCACAGTATCCGCTCCGGCCTCTGGGCGACTCAGTTTGCCCGCCATATTGGGCTTGAATTAGACCAGCTGAAAGATCTCTGTCTCGCCGCCCTGTTAAAAGATATTGGCAAGTCTGGTATGGATCGAGCTCTGTTGCGAAAGTCAGATCGCAATGATTTAGAAGAGGCAGAATACCGCGGCTTTGTCAGCGCCAGTTTAGAAAAGCTAAAGCAGTCTGAATTTGATAACCGACGCGTTATGAATATTATTAAATTTCACTGTGAGCGCTTCGATGGCAGTGGATTTCCCAAAGGATGCAGCGGTCAGCGCATTCCACTTTTGGCTGCGGTTGTCGGCATAGCCTCCGAGTTTGATCGTCTCTGCAATCCCCGTGAAGTCTCAGCGGTACTGACACCTTCAAAAGCCACAGGCAGACTCTATGAACTCCGTGGCCATGCCTTTGCCGAGGATTTGGTCGTTGAGTTTATTCAGTCAGTGGGACTCTACCCAGCTGGAACAGTGGTGGAATTAACCACAGGCGATCAGGGTATGGTGATTGAACAGAACCCTAAGTCGAGACTGTCACCGAGGCTCGCAGTGTTTGACTCGGTTGATGGCAAGGCTAATGCCGAGAACTATATTTTTGTTGACCTTAAAAATGAAGATAGAGCCCGCGCCCAGCTGCAAAAATTTGGCACACGCCGAGCCTATGATGTGGCCAAATTAGCTATTGTGAAAGATATCGACTCAGACAGTCTGGGTGTCGATGAAAAGATGCTCAATCTACTGATCACCAAGCCCTTTTCACTCACTGCGAACAGTGGGTTGCTGGCGCAAAAACACCAACAATCGGATCCTAATAATGGATTTTTTGCTGCACTAAAGCAGCGCCTACTCGGCTAGTGTCCTATTTGTATCTGGCGATCTTCTCACCCATTTCCACGGCTGCCTGAGGCACAAACGAATCTTGCCAGTTAATTTTATCCTTTTGAAACAACAAAATAACCGTTGAGCCAAACTTAAAACGTCCGATCTCCTCACCCTTGTCGAAGCTTAGATCACGGTCTGAAAAATCTGCCTCGCGCACTGCCCCGCGTCCTGGAGTTTCAAATCCTCCCCAGACTGTTTCTATACCGGCCACCAACATGGCACCGACAAAGACCAGTGCAAATTGCCCCACTTCCGATTCAAACTGACAGACTAGCCGCTCATTGCGGGCAAATAGGCCTGGAAGAGCTTGAGCAGTTTTATCATTCACGGAAAAAAGATCACCGGGAATATAGCGCGTGCTGATTAGTCTGCCGGCAATCGGCATATGCACTCGGTGGTAATCCTTGGGCGACAGGTAGATTGTCGTGAAGGCACCGTCCTGATAAAGCTTAGCCTCTTCTGAATCACCGAGCAGGCGGCTGGCTGAGTAATCACTGCCCTTGGCTTGAATGATACGCTGCTGGGTAATGGGGCCAGCCTGACTGACTGCGCCGTCGGCGGGTGAGACCAGTGAGTTTGAGTCCTGATCCATTGGGCGTGCGCCATCTTTTAAAGCGCGAGTAAAAAAGCTATTAAAGTTTGCGTAGTCATCCAAGTCACTGCTAGCGGCTTCATCCATATTGATATGGAAGGCCGCAATAGCGCGCTTGATCAGCAGGTTTTTTAACCAGGGCATCTTTGATTCAGCGGCTCTAGCAATCAGTCTTGAAAGGGCGTGCTGGGGAAGTAGTCGTTGCAGGGCAACAAATAGTTCTGCTTGGTGATTCATAGTTTCAAAACTCTTAATTAATTGTTAATTGTTAATTGGTCTCTGATCGAGCCCTCAGCGTATCGAGAGCCTTCAGCGGATCGGGGGCCTTCAGTGGATCGGGGGCCCTCAGCGGATCGGGGGCCCTCAGCGTATTGAGAGCCTTCGGCGTCTCGACTAAAAGAGAAAAAATCTCAGTCGCCACGCTCAACTGGGGTGTGATCGAGACTGCCCCATTCGGCCCATGAGCCGTCGTAAGCACTAATATTTTTATACCCCAAAATTCGCGCCACCATATAGGTAAAGCCCGAGCGATGGTGACTCTGGCAGTGGGTGGTAACAGACTTATCTCTGCCCAAACCGGCGCTGTCGAGGATCCCTTGAGCATTATTGCGAATACGCAAGTTGCGCTGCTGATCCATCAGTTCTGTCCACTCAATATTAATCGCCCCGGGAATATGCCCACCGCGAGCTGAACGAACCATATTGCCACTGTACTCACCGGGACTGCGTGCATCCCAAACAACAAAATCTGAGTTAGCCAGCTGGCTGATAATATCATCAGCGCTAACCAAAACGTCTGGATTGGTGATGCTGACCGATGTAGTAGAAGCTGTCGGCTGATTAGCTTGGCTCTCAGTGCCAAAACCTTCTCTTATCCAGGCGACAATGCCGCCATTTAGATAGGACCAGTTTTGATAGCCGAGCAGATCCAGTGTCCAAGCAAAACGTCCAGCCCAGCCGCCACCCTCATCGTCATAAATCACTATATGGCTATCGGCATCTATACCCAGATACTGGATAATATTTTCTAACTGTTCGATTGCAGGCAGCTTGCCCGGGTAGGGTGCGGTGCCAGCCATCAAGGATCCGGGTTGCAGATGCACAGCGCCTGGAACATGTTTCTGGCGGTAGAGCGCGTCGCTGCAGAGGTCGACAATAATAACGTTATGATTGACTGAACTTGAGCCCAATATTAATTCTAATTGCGCGGGTTCCAACAGGCGTGGAATATCAGCCGCCATTACTCTTCATCCTGACTGGCAAGAATATTGCGATAATTCAGCAATCTAATAGGCAGGATTTTTCCCTCTTCCGCTGCAGCAAGTAGCGCGCAACCCAACTCAACCGAATGTTTACAGTCCCTGAATTTGCAGTAGCCTAAAAAGGGTCTGAACTCGATAAATCCATCGATAATCTGTTCATCACTTAAATTGGTCACAGCAAATTCGCGAATACCAGGGGAGTCGATCAGATGGCCGCCATTTTCAAGATGAAATAGCCGCGATGCAGTGGTGGTATGTTGGCCTTTGTCTTTGCCAGCGGAGAGTTCGCCAACCAAGATGTTGGCGTCGGGTTGCAGCTCATTGATCAGCGACGATTTGCCCACGCCAGACTGGCCAACAAACACCGAAGTGTGTGCCGCCATATAGTTCTTTAATTCTTCAAGACCTTCGCCGGTGGTTGCGGAGACACAAAGTACCTCATAGCCCACAGTACGGTAGTCTTTTAATAGTTGCTCAACCTTAGGGAAATCACTGTCGCTGAGCATATCGAATTTATTGATGATTAATACAGGCTGAATGTTTTGGGCCTCTGAAGCAATCAGGTAGCGGTCGATAAGGTTGCTATAGGGCGTTGGCTTAGCCGCAAAGACAATGGCGATACGGTCCACATTGGCCGCTACTGGACGCAGCTTGCCATAGGGGTCGGGACGTAACAGTTCTGAATCCCGCGGCTCTCTGGCCACCACAACGCCAACAGGTTCGGCATAGCGCCAGACCACACGATCCCCTGTCACCAGAGGTTCGAGATTGGTGCGCAGATGGCAGCGATAGATATTGCCCTTAAAGCGATCTTCCAAGCCTTCTATATCCACCTGGGCGCCAAAGTTGGTGATTACCGTACCCAGTATCTCTGGGCCCAGCTGAGTCAGATTCTCAAGCTGGTCTTCGGAGACCGATTTTTTCGCAATAGCCCGCGCTCGGCGTCGCTCCTGAATCGTTTGGATACGACCTTTCTGCTGTTTACTGAGGTTGCGTTTGGCCATTAATGCTCTCGCGGATTTAGGTTATGCGCCATGTCTGGCGTTATCGGCTGCAAGGATATAGCATATCCGCCTCGAGGAACATTTTGCTAACCCCACTTGGAAGATTTAGATGACCGCTACAACCGCCAATGCCAACACTGACCCGCAGAATTTAATCTGGATCGATCTGGAAATGACCGGATTGAGCCCCGAACAGGACCGGATTATTGAAATTGCCACAGTGGTCACCGACAAAGACCTCAATGTTCTCGCCGAGGGGCCAATGATTGCAGTGCATCAGTCCGATGAGTTACTCGACGGCATGGACGAGTGGAATACCCGCCAGCATGGGGGTTCAGGTCTGACTGAAAGGGTGCGTCAGAGTGTCGTGACTGAGGCTGAGGCCGAATTAGCTACAATTGAGTTTTTGCGTCAATGGGTGCCAGCGGGCAAGTCGCCCATGTGCGGCAACTCGATCTGTCAGGACCGACGCTTTTTAGCTAACTATATGACCGACCTGCAGCGCTTTTTTCATTACCGCAATTTGGATGTCAGCACACTGAAAGAGTTGGTCCAGCGCTGGAAGCCGGAACTGGCCAATGGCTTTAAAAAGCGTGGCAGTCATTTAGCGATGGATGATATCTATGATTCGATCCGCGAACTGGAATATTACCGCGAGGTGTTTATTAAGCTTTAAAAATTTTTACGCTGCTATCGTTGCTTTGCTGCACTAGCGCCCACAGAACATGCTCCCGCACCAATGCAGAGGGATCGTCGACCCGCTTATTGAGAGCATCGATAATCCGCTGGGAAGCTGGCGCATTTCCCAACCCCACCGAGAGATTGCGCAGCCAGCGCTGATAGCCAATGCGGCGAATCGGTGAACCCTCGGTGTTGTTCAAAAACTCCTCTTCAGTCCATTCAAACAGCGTCACTAAATCCGAGTTGTCGAGATTGTGCCGGGGGGAAAAGTCTATTTCGTTTGTTTTTGAAGAATAGCGATTCCAAGGACAGATAATCTGGCAGTCATCACAGCCAAACACCCGATTGCCCATCAGCGGACGCAATTCTTCCGGGATCGGTTCCTGGCTCTCGATAGTCAGATAGGAAATACATCTGCGGGCATCCAGCACATAGGGTTCGGGAAAGGCATTGGTAGGGCAGACTTTTAAACAGGCGCGACAGTTGCCGCACTTATTGGTTTGCTCACTGATATCAACGGGCAATTCCAGGGAAATATAAATTTCCCCAAGAAAAAACCAAGAGCCGGCTTTGTCATTTATGATCAGGGTGTTTTTGCCGATCCAACCCAGTCCAGCTTGCTCGGCGATGGGTTTTTCCATCACCGGGGCGCTGTCGACAAAGGGTCGCTGGGTTAGTTGCAGATGATTGAGGCCGTGAAAATCTATTTCAGCTTCAATTTTTTTACCGAGTTTAGCCAGACGTTTGCGAATCAGCTTGTGATAGTCACGACCCAGCGCATACCTTGATATATAAGCTTTATTGTCATCCTTCAAAACGGCGATCATATTGCTGTCGGTGAGATAATCCATGCGCACCGAGATCACTCGCAGGGTTTTTTCCACAAGCTGATCTGGGGTGTAACGCTTTTCGCCATGTTCCCCCATCCACTGCATGGATCCTTGATAGCCTTTATCTAGCCAGTCGAGAAGATTTTTTGATGCGGAGCTGAGATCCGGTTGGGAAATAGCCACCTGCTGAAAACCCAGCTCTAAGCCCCAGGCTTTAACTTTTTTCGCGAGATCCTTGAGCTTATCGGTTTCGGGCATGGTTTCAGGGCTAATCTGACATATAATCGCGCTAATCTTACTGGGAACTCGCGGTTATGTCGCACATTGTTATTCAAGACGCCTTATATAGGGCGGAATCTGTCCGTAAACTGGATCAGCTTGCTATTGCCTCGCTGGCCAATAGCCCAAGCATCACCCTTATGAAGCGTGCTGGCCGCGCAGCCTTTAATGAGCTAGTTGAAGCCTTTGGCACTCCCTCACTGATCACCGTATTCTGCGGTTCCGGCAATAATGCTGGCGACGGCTATATAGTGGCCACACTGGCCGCTGAGAAAAGCCTCGCCGTGCGAGTGGTTGAGTTATCAACCCCCGCCAAGTTGTCAGCCGATGCCTCGACTGCGCGAGACTATGCGGTGGACGCGGGGGTTATTTTTGCGCCTTTTAGCGAAACAATCGATCTTACCGAAGGCGTTGTGGTCGACGCACTGTTGGGTATAGGTGCCACTGGCCCCATGCGCGAGCCCTATGGCGCAGCCATCGAAATGATTAATCAGGCGGCTTTACCTGTCTTGGCAATCGATCTGCCCTCAGGGCTTTACGCGGATTCCGGTGCTACTGCAGAAGCTGCCATTAGCGCCGATGTCACCGTGACCTTTATCGCTGCTAAGCAGGGTATGTTTACCGGTCGCGGCCCGGCTCTCTGTGGTGAAGTTATTTATCACTCTCTAGATGTGGACGAAGAGATCTTTCACCAGGTTGCTCCTTCGGCACAGCTGATGGACCTCAATGAGTTGATCGAGAATCTGCCCATAAGAGATGTGGATGCCTACAAAAATCAGTTTGGTCACAGCATGGTTATCGGCGGTGATCACGGCTTTGGTGGTGCGGCAATGATGACGGCTGAAGCGGCTCTGCGCACTGGTTCAGGATTGGTCAGCATGGCCACGCGTCCAGCCCATGTCGCTGGAGCACTGGCACGGCAGCCGGAAGTTATGGTCAGTGGGATTGTCTCTGGCCAAGAATTAGAGCCGCTATTGGTTAAGCCTTCAGTATTGATTGTCGGCCCCGGTCTCGGTCGCTCGCCTTGGTCTGAGCAGTTATTGCAGAAAGCCGTTGCCACGGGTTTACCCATGGTAGTGGATGCTGATGCCTTAAATATTATTGCCGAGGGCCGAGTTGTCTCTCAGCCAGATGGCAGCAACTGGGTTATGACACCTCACCCAGCTGAAGCGGCGCGACTCTTAAATACCAGTGTCGCTGAAGTACAGGCAGATCGTTTTGCCGCTGTGCGACAGCTGCAAGAAAAATACAATGCGGTGGTTTTATTGAAAGGTGCTGGCACGTTAATCGCCGCTCCAGGTGATGAAATTATTGCCCTCTGTCCCTACGGTAATCCGGGCATGGCCACTGGCGGAATGGGCGATGTGCTCTCGGGTATTATCGGTGCTCTGTTAGCCCAGGGTCTCGAGGCCAAACTAGCTGCCCAGCTGGGCTGTTGCCTGCACTCAGCGGCTGCCGATATGGCCGTGGAAGAGCAGGGTATGCGTGGACTGACGGCAACAGATTTACTGGCCTATCTACGCAAGCTATTAAACGGCGAAACCATTTAAAGAGTTCATAAAAAGACTATAAGAAGATGAGAGCATAGCCTAGTGACTGAGAGAAAAACTCAATCTATAACTCTAGAGTTGATCGACGAAGCGGCTATGCTGCGGTTTGGCAATCGCATTGCTGCGGCGATTAACTGGGCGCTTAAAAACCCTTTTGAGAATGATCACTCAGAAAAGATTATAGAGCCCGCTTTGCTAATTGCTTTGCAAGGGGATCTGGGTGCTGGCAAGACAACCCTTAGCCGGGGTGTTTTAACTGGCCTGGGTCATGTGGGCGCGGTAAAAAGTCCGACCTATACGTTGGTGGAGCCCTATGAGCTGGCACTGGGGCAGGTTTGTCACTTTGACTTTTATAGATTGCAGGACCCAGAAGAGCTTGAATATATGGGTTTTCGAGATTATCTGGTGGAGTCGCAACTGTGCTTGGTAGAATGGCCCGAGCGGGGCGCCGGCTTTTTGCCTAAAGCCGACATGCTGATTGAGATTGTTCAGCTCCATAAGGGGCGAAAACTGACTCTGAGTGCACAGTCAGAGCAGGCAAATATAATAATTTCTCAGCTCGACCGAGAAGCGGATGAGGTTACCAGTGCCGATTAAAAGCACTCTACTATTCAGAAGAAGCAGCTCAGTATTCAAAAGCCGTGCTCTAGCAAGCTGTTTTATGGCCTGCTTAGCAATGCTCTGGGTCAGCACCGGCTATGCTGCTGAGGTTGATAGTCTAAGACTCTGGCGGGCACCGGACAATACTCGTCTAGTGCTGGATCTCAGCGGTCCTGTTGAGCATAAAGTCTTCACCCTGGATAACCCCAATCGTTTAGTTATCGATATTAAAGATAGCAAGCTGAAAACCAACTTTGATAATCTCGATGTCACTTCCACGCCGATTGCTGCCATGCGTTCAGGCTTGCGTGGCAGTGTCGATCTGCGCTTGGTGTTTGATCTCAAAGAGCCGGTGACTGTAAAAAGCTTCACGCTAAAAGCCTTTGAACAGTATGGCGACCGCTTGGTTATCGATATTTATGACAAAAAATTACGAAGCACCAAGTCAGTTAGCAAAGTTGTACCCGTAGATAATCGTCGAATTGTTATTGCCATAGATGCCGGCCATGGCGGAGAAGATCCCGGTGCGTTGGGGCCGAAAAAGGTCCGCGAAAAAGTGGTGGCGCTGCAGATTGCTAAGCGTCTGGAGCGGTTGTTTGATCAGGATACTTATTTTACCGGCGAGCTAGTGCGCACCGGAGACTACTACCTGGCCCATCGCAAGCGCACCGCCATCGCCCACGATAAACGCGCCGACTTTTTTATCTCTATTCACGCCGACGCTTTTACCAACCCTAAAGCCAATGGCGCGTCTGTCTATGCGCTCTCTACTCGAGGCGCCACCAGTGAAGCCGCACGCTATTTGGCGGGCAAGGAAAACCGGGCTGACTTAATCGGTGGAGCCGGCTCTCTGAGTCTCGATGACAAAGACGATGCTCTGGCCGAAGTATTACTTGATCTCTCCATGACGGCGACCCTGAGTAGCAGTTTAGATGCCGGCAGCTATGTGCTTAAAAATATGGGCGGCGTGGCGCGGCTGCATAAAAAGAAAGTCGAGCAGGCGGGTTTTCTGGTGCTTAAATCGCCGGATATTCCCTCACTGTTAATTGAAACCGGTTTTATTTCTAATCCCACTGAGGCCCGGCGTCTCAGTGATAGCGCCTATCAACAAAAGATGGCACAGGCGATCTATTCTGGCCTGGCAAGTTATTTTGCCGATCACCCGCCAGCGGGTACTGCTATTGCGGCGGCTAAAAACACCAAAGCACGCAGCTATGTGATTGCTCGTGGCGATACTTTGTCCGGTATAGCTCAGCGCTACAACACTTCGGTGAATCGCATATTGAGCTATAATAAAATGCGTTCCAGCACCATTAAAGTCGGTCAGAAAATCATGATTCCTGCCGGCTAATGTTCGCGAATATCGCCGCAGAATTAACTATGATTCCATTTTTAACAGGCTGCTAACACGCCAAAGAAAGGCCACCGCTTATGTCCGTCATTAAAATTCTCAGCCCGCAGCTAGCCAATCAGATTGCCGCTGGTGAAGTGGTGGAGCGCCCGGCTTCAGTGCTGAAAGAGTTGGTGGAAAATAGTCTTGATGCCGGTGCCCAGAGTATTGAGATCGATATTGAGCAGGGCGGGGTTAAGTTAATCCGTATTCGCGATGATGGCGGCGGTATTGGCCACGACGATCTGGCTTTAGCCTTGAGTCGCCACGCAACCAGTAAAATTGATGATCTCGAAGATCTTGAAGCCGTGGCTACTCTCGGTTTTCGCGGCGAAGCTCTGGCCAGTATTGCCTCGGTATCGCGCCTCAGCCTGACCTCTAACAATGGGGAAGGCAGCGCCTGGCGAGCAATTTCGGAAGGCCGTGATATGCAGGTGGAAGTCACTCCCGCCTCCCATCCTCAAGGGACCAGCGTTGAAGTGCGCGATCTGTTTTTTAACACCCCAGCGCGACGCAAATTTCTGCGCACGGAAAAAACCGAATATAACCGCATTGATGACAGCATTAAAAAGCTCGCCCTGAGCCGTTTTGATGTGGCCTTTAATCTGCGTCATAACCAGCGTGCTCAAATCAGTTTGCGACCGGCCAAGACTCAGCTGGAACAGGAAAAGCGGGTTGCCGATATCTGTGGAACCACCTTTATGGAACAGGCGCTCTATGTGGACAATACTCGTCCTGGTCTGCGCCTCTGGGGTTGGATTGGTCTGCCGACCTTTTCCCGCAGTCAGGCAGATCTGCAGCACTTTTTCGTCAATGGTCGCTGTATCCGTGACAAGGTGGTTTCCCACGCCGTGCGTCAGGCCTATCAGGATGTGCTCTATCACGGCCGTCATCCGGCCTTTGTACTGTTTCTTGAAATCACTCCAGCGGATGTGGATGTCAATGTGCACCCCACTAAGCACGAGGTACGCTTTCGTGAAAGTGGTTCGATTCATAGCTTTATCTCCAGCACCCTAAAAAAGGCACTGGCGGAAGATCGGCCTCAGGATCATTTGCAGTCAAATAGTGCTGGTGAGTTCAGTGACGGCGGCGAGCAATTCTCAGGCATGGTCAATCAGCCGAGCCCCAACTGGCAGGCGGCACCGCAATCCCAGCCGGCGATGCAGTTTTCCTCGCGCCCCAATTTTGGTGGCAGCTCATCTGGCGCCATGTCCGGTTCAGCTGGATCCATGCAAAACTATCAGAGTCTCTACTCCACCAGCGGGATCAATCTGCCGGAATCCGCCAGTGAAATGGGTGATCAGCAGGATATTCCACCTCTGGGTTACGCCATTGCTCAACTAAAGGGTATCTACATTCTCGCCGAGAACCGCGAGGGCTTAATTATTGTCGATATGCATGCCGCCCATGAGCGCATTACCTATGAGCGCATGAAAGGGGCCTTTGATGACCAGGGTTTAATTTCTCAGCCCTTATTAGTGCCAGAAAGTCTCGCCGTCAGTCAGCGAGAAGCCGACGCGGCCGAGCAGCACAATGAGGTTTTTGCCAAGCTTGGCTTTGTGGTTGAGCGGGCCGCGGCAGAGAGTGTCATTGTCAGAGAGATTCCAGCAATCCTTCGTGGATCAGAAGTAGAAGCACTGCTGCGGGATGTACTCTCGGATCTACTGGAGCACGGCAACTCGGAACGCATTCGCGACCATATCAATGAAATCCTCTCCACCATGGCCTGCCATGGCTCAGTGCGCGCTAATCGCAAGTTGAGCATTCCGGAAATGAATGCACTGCTGCGAGACATGGAAGCCACTGAGCGCAGCGGTCAGTGTAATCACGGGCGACCCACCTGGTCCCAGTTGACTCTAGATCAGCTCGATAAGCTGTTTTTGAGGGGGCGCTAAGAGCGTGGCGAGCATAGAGCGGCCATCGGCGATCTTTGTTATGGGTCCCACCGCCAGCGGCAAGACTGATTTAGCCATAGCCTTGCGGCAGCATCTTCCGGTTGAGCTCATTAACGTGGATTCCGCGCAGATTTACCGACAACTGGATATTGGTAGCGCCAAGCCCGATAAGGCAACTCTTGCAGCTGCCCCTCACCGACTGATCGATATCCTCGACCCTCTGGAAACCTATTCAGCGGCGGATTTTATTGTCGATGCCACTCGGGAAATGGCCGAGATCACCAGTAGAGGGAAAATTCCACTGCTGGTGGGTGGCACCATGCTCTATTTTAAAGCGCTGCTTGAAGGGTTGTCGGATATGCCACCCGCCGACGCCGAGGTTCGCGCCGAGATACTTAAGCATGCGCAAGACTTTGGCTGGGCCTCGGTGCACGAGCAATTGCGCGCTGTGGATCCCGTGAGCGCGGCCAGTTTGCACCCCAATCATTCCCAGCGTATTCAGCGAGCTCTGGAAGTCTATAGAATTAGCGGTGTGTCTATGTCGGCGCTGCGGCGGGAACCAAATGTCGGCAGTGTTGCCGAAAGCTACAACATCAAGCAAATTGCGTTGCTACCAAACAATCGAAAGCTAATTCATAACCGTATACACTCTAGGTTTTACCAGATGATGGAAGCTGGATTTGAGGAAGAAGTGCGCGGGCTGTTTCAGCGCGGAGACCTTCATGAAGACCTGCCGGCAATCCGTTCCGTTGGCTATCGTCAGCTGTGGCAGTACTTGCAGGGACAATGCAGTTTAGATGAAGCGGTTGAAAAGGGCATTATTGCCACCCGTCAGCTGGCGAAGAGGCAGATCACCTGGTTGAGAAACTGGCCCTCCAGCTGCGAAATACAGGTAGATAATGAGACGGAACTACTGTCGATTAATAATATTTGCCAGTTGGCCTTGAAAAAACTGCCCGTAGCGCCCATATATTCAGGGAACATGGAAAGTTAATGAGAAATTGGCGGCCAATGTTGTTGATTTAGTTGCAGGTCAAGTTTGACTTGCATTTTTGCTGCTGAAATAGCGGCTTTATTTAATTAATAAGGAGAAGTATAAATGTCAAAAGGGCATAACTTACAAGACCCTTTTCTTAATGTGTTAAGGAAAGAACGCATCCCGGTGTCCATTTTTTTGGTCAACGGAATCAAGTTACAGGGACAGGTAGAATCATTCGATCAGTTTGTAGTGCTGCTAAAAAACACAGTTAGCCAAATGGTGTACAAGCACGCTATATCAACAATTGTTCCTTCACGTGTAGTTAAACTGCCAACCTCTGGCGGCGCGGGAACCCCAACTCAGGGTGGTTTTGATGACGATGGCGGAAACTACGCTGACGACTATTAACTAGAGTGACATTATTTTTTGAACGACCCGAATTTGGGGAGCGAGCGATTCTTGTTCATCTAAAGTTACAGAGTGAGTCCGAACCTGAAGATCCGAGAGAGTTTGAAGAATTAGTCCTATCTGCGGGCGGCGATCCAGTGGACTTTATCACTGGTTCCCGCAACGCTCCTCACGCCAAATTTTTTGTTGGCACCGGCAAGCTCGAAGAGATTGCCGCGGCTGTTGAAAGCCACTGTGCCGAACTGGTTATCTTTAACCACAATCTATCCCCCAGCCAAGAGCGCAATATTGAAGCCGAACTCAAGTGTCGGGTGCTTGATCGTACCGGTCTTATTCTCGATATTTTTGCTCAGCGCGCGCGAACCCATGAGGGCAAGCTACAAGTAGAGCTGGCCCAGCTGCAGCATCTGTCAACACGACTGGTGCGCGGTTGGACTCACCTAGAGCGTCAACGGGGCGGCATTGGTATGCGCGGTCCTGGTGAAACTCAATTGGAATCAGATCGCCGTATGGTTCGTGATCGCATCAAGTCGATTCAGGGTCGTTTGTTAAAAGTCCGTAAACAGCGTGCTCAGGGACGCCGTGCCAGAGTTCGAGCAGAGGTGCCTGCGGTTTCATTGGTCGGTTATACCAACGCGGGTAAGTCGACCCTGTTTAATAATTTGACTCAGTCTGATGTATTTGTCGCCAACCAACTATTCGCCACCCTTGATCCCACCATGCGCAAGCTTGAAGTTCCGGAGCAGGGGCAGGTGGTTTTTGCCGACACAGTGGGCTTTATCAGTCATTTACCTCACCGCTTGGTGGATGCCTTTCGCGCCACCTTGGAAGAGGCGGCTAACGCAACTCTGCTATTGCATGTCATTGATGCTGCAGCCGAGGATCGGGGTACCAATATCAAGCGCGTTGAAGAAGTGCTTAAAGAAATTGATGCCCATAAGTTGCCGACCCTGATGGTCTACAACAAGGTTGATTTGCTTGAGGACTTTACCGCGCGGATTGATCGCAATGCCGAGGGTCAGCCAGTCGCGGTGTGGCTGTCGGCGCTGAAGAATGAAGGCCTGGATCTCTTGTTACAGGCCGTGGCCGAGCGTTTGCCGGGACAGTTTGTACATAAAACTCTGCGTCTAAAACCGGATCAGGGCGCACTGCGTGCATCTCTTTACAGCCATAAGGCCGTATTAGATGAGCAAGTGGATGAAAATGGTTGGATCAACCTGGAAGTCAAACTCTCGGAGATCGATTTCTTGCGCTTGATCAAGAGTTCGGGGCTGGATTTAGACGATTTGGTGACACTGTAGCTAGTTGAGGCCAAAGGCTTTAGAATTATGCCGGCGCTAAAATTGTTTAGACGCCGGTAAGAAATTTACTTATTTGGAGAATACTTATGGCCTGGAATGAACCGGGTGGTGGCAAGGACCCTTGGGGTGGAAAGCGTGGCAATGATGGCCCGCCAGATCTCGATGAAGCGCTCAATCAACTGAAGAAAAAATTCAGCAGTTTTGGCGGCGGATCTAATGGATCCGGTGGACCTGATAGCAAAAGTTTACTCCCAATCGTAGCAGTTGTGCTGCTGGTACTCTGGGGATTGATGGGCTTTTACCAAGTCGATGAGAAAGAGCAGGCCGTTGTCTTGCGTCTGGGTAAGTATCACGACACTCTGGGTTCTGGTCTGCAGTGGAATCCTAAACTGATCGACAAGGTCTACACCGTTCGTGTGACCGAAGAGCGACAGTATTCTGCGCGCGGTTTGATGCTGACTCAGGACGAGAATATTGTCGAGATCTCATTGACAGTTCAGTACAACATTGAAGACGCCAAGGCTTTCGTACTGAATATTCGCGATCCGGAAACCAGTCTTAAGCATGCCACTGACAGTGCCCTGCGCCATGTAGTCGGCAGCACAGGTCTAGATGGTGTTATCTCCACTGGCCGTGAACAGATTGCTATCTCGACCGCTGACAAGCTGCAGATTCTGCTGAATAATTACAAGAGTGGAATCAACGTGGTGAAGATCAACATCGAAGAGGCGCGACCACCGAATGAGGTCAAGTCTGCCTATGATGACGTGATCAAGGCCCGGGAAGATTTGGAACGATTGGTCAACGAAGCCCAGTCCTATTCCAACGGTATTATTCCTGAAGCTCGTGGTGCCGCTCAGCGTATGCGTGAAGAGGCCGGTGCTTATAAGTCTCAGGTAGTTTCGAAAGCAGAGGGTGAAGCTCAGCGCTTTACTAATCTGTACATAGAATACGCCAAAGCGCCAAAAGTGACTCGAGATCGTCTCTACATAGATGCGGTTGAGAAGGTGATGATGAACAGCACCAAGATTCTGGTGGACACTGAGAGTGGCAATAATATGCTCTATCTGCCCCTTGATAAGTTAATTCAAGAAGGCACTCAGTCGAAGCTAAGATCTGACGAAGGCAATGGGCAAATGATTGATCGAATTACTAATCAAGTGCTTGAGAAGTTGCAGCGTAACGTTGAGCCTACATCAATGGAGAGAAGACGATGAGCAATTTATTAAAGTCGGTAATGGCCTTCGCTCTTATTTTAGTCGTGGCCAGCAGCACACTCTATGTGGTTAGCGAAACCGAACGCGGTGTAAAGTTGCGCTTTGGACGTCTGATTGAAGCGGATATTCAGCCGGGTTTGCACGTCAAATTACCTTTTGCCGATGATGTCCGTCTGTTTGATGCGCGAGTTTTGACTGTAGATGCACAGCCAGCCAGTTTCTTCACTGTTGAGAAGAAGCGCTTGATTGTTGACTCCTATGCGAAGTGGCGCATTGCCAACGTTGAGACTTACTACAAGGCCACTGGTGGCGTTGAAACCATAGCCCGCAACCGTCTGGCCAATCGTGTCAACAACGGACTGCGAAATCAGTTTGGTACTCGTACTCTGCACGAAGTGGTCTCTGGTGAGCGCGACGCGCTGATGGAAGACATTACCTTTGATCTCAATGAGTCAGTACTCGGCAGTCTGGGTATTGAAGTGGTGGATGTGCGCGTTAAGCGAATCGACTTACCTCAGGAAGTGAGCAGCCAGGTATTTAGACGTATGACCGCTGAGCGTGAGAAAGAAGCGACGGAACTGCGTTCTACTGGTAAGGAAAAAGCTGAGCGGATTCGTGCTTCGGCAGATCGCGAGCGCACCATTGAGCTGGCTAACGCCTATCGTGATGCGGAGCAGCTGCGTGGTACTGGAGACGCTGAGGCAGCAGGCATTTATGCCGACGCTTATCAGCAGGATCCAGAGTTCTACTCCTTTGTGCGTAGTCTCAACGCTTACAAGAATTCGTTTTCCAATAAGGGTGACGTGATGCTTGTGGCACCGGACAGTGACTTCTTTAAGTACTTGCAAAACCAAGACGGAAAGTAATCGGCCCTGAGCCGGTTGGATGTTTTTTACGCTAGTTAGACGGATTAAGGTTTTTAGGGCTGTTTAGTGCCATTTAAGCCCTTAAAATCTAATTAGCGTAAAAACTCCTGCCACATTGATGGTGACTTTGCTAAAATCGTAAAACCGGGTTCGTCCCGGTTTTTTTGTGCCGGTTTAGTGCTGATTTAGCACCGACTTAGTGGCCGATTTTTGTGGGTTGTCTTAATTATGCTTAAAGATATAGGTACAGCAATTTGCCTGATGCTGGTGTTAGAGGGAATTATGCCCTTTTTGTCGCCATCGAGATGGCGCGGTATGGTCGAGGTTATAGCCACAGTCGATGATAGCCAAATGCGGCGTATCGGCCTTTTAAGTATGGCCATTGGTGCCGTAGCCCTATTTTTCTTGCGCTGAGTTACTTGGCTTCTATTTAAGCCGTTAATTTAGAGCAAAAACGTTTCAAAGCTAGAGGTTGAAAAAGATTCATGACCATTGCAGATCGTTGGTTATTGCCAGACGGTGTCGATGAGGTGCTTCCAGAGCGCGCTCAGGTTGTCGAGCATCTGCGTCGCCAGCTTCTCGATCTCTACAACTGTTGGGGCTATGACCTGGTGATCCCACCTATGGTCGAGTTTACCGACTCCCTACTCAGTGGTTCCGGTTCCGATTTAGACCTGATGACCTTTCGGATTACCGATCAGTTAAGTGGTCGGATGATGGGCATTCGCGCTGACATCACACCGCAAACCGCAAGAATGGATGCCCACAGCCTGCGTCGCGAAGGTCCCAGCAGACTCTGTTATGCAGGCACCGTTTTACACACTCGCCCGCGAGGCCCGCTTGAATCGCGCACACCGATCTCCATAGGTGTCGAGTTATTTGGTGAAGCCACTGTGGCCGCCGATATCGAAGTGATTGAGCTGTTATTAGAAAGCATCAGCAGCGCGGGTGTTGAAAACGTCCATCTGGATTTAGGCCATGTGGATATCTTCCGTGGTCTATTGGCCGATGCCGGCCTCAGTGCCGACAGCGAAGCTCAGCTGTTTGATTTAGTACAGCGAAAAGCCGCTCGTGAATTGGCTCAGTGGATTGAATCCAATATCAGCGATCCGCAGTTAGCCGGTTGGCTAAATGTATTACCAAGTCTTGCTGGCAGTGTCGAAGTCCTGGCCGCCGCCCGTGAGAAATTAGCCGGAGCGCCAGCAGCTGTATTAGCCGCAGTGGCGCAGCTGGAAGAGATTGTTGCGGCGATTGCCGAACGCAATGTCACTGTCTATCTGGATCTCGGCGAACTGCCTGGCTACCACTATCACACAGGTGTGGTATTTGCCGCCTATGTGCAGGGTTATGGCAAAGCGCTGGGTAATGGTGGACGCTATGACCATGTTGGCGAAGCCTTTGGCCGCCCGCGGCCAGCCACCGGATTTGCCTGTAACCTGAAATCTCTGGTCAGTCAAAGTGCGATTAACCATCCTGCTAATCTGGGTGTCTTTGTACCCCACAGCAGTAACTCGGCAGTGGTCGAACAGATTCAAACCCTGCGTAGTCAGGGTAATCGTGTTGTTCAGGGTTTTGCCGGACAGCTGGTTGACTGTACAGAACTAAATTGTGATCGCTTGCTGGTTGAGCAAGAGGGTCAATGGGTTATTCAAAAGCTGTCCTGAGCTTAGCTTTTAAGCGTTAGGCGGCCTAAACATTATCTTTACGAGCAAGCATTATTATGGGTAGAAATGTCGTTATTCTTGGTTCCCAATGGGGGGACGAAGGCAAGGGTAAGATCGTTGATTTATTAACTGATAAAGCAACAGTGGTGGCACGATTTCAAGGTGGCCACAACGCCGGTCATACACTGGTTATCGATGGTAAGAAAACCGCATTACACCTAATTCCTTCGGGTATTTTGCGCCCTCATGTAACCTGCGTGATTGGCAATGGCGTTGTTGTCGCACCAGACGCGCTATTAAAAGAAATTATGATGCTTGAAGAGCGCGGTATCGAAGTCCGCGATCGCCTTAAAGTTTCAGGCTCTTGCCCGTTAATTCTCAGCTACCATATAGCTCTGGATCAGGCTCGCGAAGCCGCCCGCGGCAATGCCAAGATTGGCACCACCGGTCGCGGTATAGGCCCCGCCTATGAAGACAAGGTGGCACGTCGTGCACTGCGTCTTGGCGATCTGGCCAATATGGAACGCTTTGCGGAAAAGTTAAAAGAGATTGTTGATTACCATAACTTTGCGCTGACCGAAT
The DNA here is from genome assembly GCA_963855085.1 of Gammaproteobacteria bacterium. Classification (GTDB taxonomy): domain Bacteria; phylum Pseudomonadota; class Gammaproteobacteria; order Pseudomonadales; family Porticoccaceae; genus HTCC2207. The sequence goes on along the minus strand of CAWLBR010000004.1, from coordinate 2,577 downwards.
ATTACAAAGTCGACCCAGTTGACTATGAAGCCACTCTCGCCGACGCGAAAGAATGGGCTGCAGCACTGCTGCCGATGAAAGGCGATGTCACCAAGATACTCCATGACGCCCGTGAAGCCGGTGCCGACATTCTCTTTGAGGGTGCTCAGGGTTCACTGCTGGACATAGACCACGGTACTTACCCCTACGTAACGTCGTCAAACACCACAGCTGGCGGCGCTGCCACCGGGACCGGTTTTGGTCCGCTGTATTTAGATTATATTTTGGGTATTACCAAGGCCTACACCACCAGAGTTGGCTCTGGCCCATTCCCCACTGAACTGCACTGTGAAGTCGGTGCCTATCTGGGTGAGAAAGGCCATGAGTTTGGCACTACCACCGGCCGTGAGCGCCGCTGTGGTTGGTTTGATGCGGTGGCACTGCGTCAGGCTGTACTGATTAACAGCATCTCAGGGATCTGCCTGACTAAGCTCGATGTGCTGGATGGTTTGGAGGAGATTAATATCTGTGTTGGTTATGTCTACTCTGATGGCCGTGATGCGGGTGTGCCAACCCATGCCGATGACTTTGAGGCTATCACACCGGTTTATGAAACTATGTCTGGTTGGACCGATGTGACTGTAGGTGCACAGGATATTGATGCACTACCCGCCGCGGCGAGAGCTTATATCACTCGTATTGAAGAGCTGGTCGGCGCGCCTGTGGATATTGTTTCAACTGGACCTGACCGAGTTGAAACTATTGTATTGCGTCATGCGTTTGACTAATTTGATACACCCCTAGGGGTTCTCAGATGATCAAAAAGCCTCAGTTTATTTCTGGGGCTTTTTGCTTTCTGGCGGATAAAAAACCATTGGAAGCGGCAGTGAAAAGTTTTTGTTTAGTCTTTCAGGCAAGTACTAAAAAATTCTATTCATTATTTATTTGGCCTAATTTTCGCAGCTAATTCTCTTCAATTAATGCCTTATTTCTGTTCCCCAAGAAAAAAATATCGCTCTCCTCAGTAGAAAATATAATTCCGTGTAAACCCCGCCTAACCGAGCTTCTGGCCTCAGAGAAGTTGTCAGGAAATCAACAAACTATTAGTTAGTAAAAACATAGAGGTTGCGTAAATTTTATAACACCTGTAACTTTCAGTTCGTAGTGCTGAATAAAAACAAGCGGGTTCCTTGCCAGTTACGTTTTTAAAAAGCGAGAGAATCCCATAGGATTGGGAGTGGTTATGCCACCTTTATTGCATCGGATTGCATATTTTGACACGCGCTTTTGCCATCTTCTATTGATGGTAACAGACCGCTTTAGTCTCAGACTTCCCATATCTATTCCATTCCTCATAGTAAAATATTACTCTGTTTCGGCGACTAAAATAGTCTCTACAGCTGCCCCTAAAAGGCTCACTATAAGTCTCTCTAAAATAGTTAGGGAGGCTTAGTGGAAAATCAGTACGCGAATGAAATTTGGCCTCTAGTGGTCTACTTTATTATGGTCATTCTGATGGTGGTGACCATGCTGGTACTGTCGTCACTACTTGGCCAGAAGCGCCGTGAGGCGGCTACCAACGACCCCTTCGAGTCCGGTATTGTCTCGGTTGGCGGCTCGCAAATCCGTATCTCTGTAGAATTCTATCTGGTGGCGATTTTCTTCGTTATCTTCGACCTTGAAACGGTTTTTATCTTTGCCTGGGCAGTGGCCTTTTTTGAACTTGGCTGGCAGGGCTATCTTTCGATTTGTGTATTTATCAGCATACTGGTTTTAGCACTTATCTATGAGTGGCGCGCTGGTGCCCTGGACTGGGGCAATAAAACCCAAACCGGTTTGCGCGATACTCAGAGCGTTATTGGAGAAAAAATATGAAGTGGAGTTTAACGCGACCAGAAGAGGGCAATGTCCTCGATAGCAGTAGTGATTTTATTGAAGAGCAGGTCAAGCGCAATGTCGCCTTTGCCAAGCTCGAAGATCTACTGGCCTGGGGACGAGCCCATTCACTCTGGCCATTTAACTTTGGTCTCTCCTGCTGTTATGTGGAGATGGCCACCTCATTTACCAGTCGTCATGATATTGCGCGCTTTGGTTCCGAGGTGATTCGCGCGACGCCGCGACAGGCGGATTTAATGGTCATTTCCGGAACCTGCTTTTTAAAAATGGCGCCAGTGGTGCAACGTTTATATGAACAGTTGTTGGAGCCCCGGTGGATTATTTCCATGGGGTCCTGCGCTAACTCTGGTGGTATGTACGATATTTATTCTGTGGTGCAGGGGGTCGATAAATTTATCCCGGTAGATGTCTATGTGCCGGGCTGTCCACCGCGACCAGAAGCGCTAATGCAGGGACTTATGATGCTTCAAGAGTCGATTGGCCAAGAGCGCCGACCGCTGAGCTGGGTAGCCGGTGATCAGACTGTGGTGAAGCCGCAAAAGATCAGCATGCGCGATCAGTTAACTGCGCAGCGGATTCAGGCGACAGAGTTGCGGGAGCCAAAAGACAGTTAGTTAAACTTGTTACGTCATTAAGGGGTTTTAATGCACACAGCGGAAGCCAAGGCCACTAGTCGGGTCGAAGATAAACTGTATCGCAAGT
>CAWLBR010000003.1:0-48990 GCA_963855085.1 Gammaproteobacteria bacterium | reverse complement strand
TATGTGTTGGTTCTGTTAACACTGGTCTACGCGCTTAATTTTATTGACCGCCAGATTCTGGTTATCCTGCAAGAGTCGATCAAAGTGGATATGGACCTGTCTGATTCTCAGCTCGGTCTGCTCACCGGTTTTGCCTTTGCCATTTTTTACGTCAGTGTGGGTATTCCCATTGCCCGCTGGGCGGATGTGGGCAACCGTCGCAATATTGTCTCTATGGCGGTAGCGGTGTGGAGTGGTATGACCGCACTCTCTGGTTTTACCCAGAACTTTTGGCAGTTACTGTTGGCACGAATCGGCGTGGGTGTCGGCGAAGCGGGCGGCAGTCCTCCATCTCATTCGATGATTTCTGATTATTACCCAGTTGAGAAGCGCGGCAGCGCCCTGTCGTTTTACTCCACCGGTGTCTATCTGGGTATTCTGTTTGGCTTTCTGATTGGCGGCTGGATCAATAGTGAATTTGGTTGGCGCGTGGCCTTTTTCGTGGTTGGTGTGCCGGGCTTTTTGGTGGCCATATTAGTTCGTCTGACAATTCGCGAGCCGGTCCGTGGCGGCCTTGAGGGTCGCGCTCTAGAAGCGCCAGCAACCTTCGGCGAAACTCTGCGCACTCTTAAAGGCTTTGGCTCCTTCAAGTTGTTTGCCATCGCCGCCGGCCTCAACGCCTTTAGCAGCTATGGTATTGGTAACTTTACGCCGTCATTTTTAATTCGTTCTCACGGTTTCACCAGTTTGGAAGTGGGCACCAGTCTAGCGCTGATTACAGGTATTGGTGGAGCGTTGGGTACTTATATGGGCGGTGTCTTGGCCGATCGCTACGGCGCAAATGATAAGCGCTGGTATCTGTGGATCTCAGGCATTCCCGCGGCCTGCAGTGTACCGCTGATGTTTACCGCGGTGTTTATTGGCGATCCGAGACTGGCACTGGGCTTTCTGTTCTTTGCCACTATGTTAGGTGCTTTTTATCTGGGGCCAACTATTGCTATCGCCCACACTTTGGTCAGTCCAAGCATGCGCGCTATGGCCTCGGCCATTCTGTTCTTTATTCTAAACCTTATTGGTTTGGGTTTAGGGCCGCTGGTTGTGGGTATGATCAGCGATATGCTGGCTCCCGCTTACGGTTCTGAGTCACTGCGTTACGCCTTGGGCATAGTCTCATTTGTTAATCTGCTGTCGGCTGCATTCTTCTTTTTGGCCGCGCGTAAATTACTGGCGGACCTCAAAGCATGATGAGTTTACTCCGCAGTAAGGTATTTTTTGCTGTCTTGTTAGTCGCTGTAGTGAGCCTCTACAGCATGGGTGCCGATCGGCATCCGCTGCCAGATTTTAGCGGCTACACTGATGTGAAGCAGAAGAAAACGGCCTTTTTTGACTATATGTTGCCCCTGGTCTCTGCCGGTAATCAGTTGATTATCGAGCAGCGAGCCGACCTTGAAGAAATGGCCGCTGACGTTGATCAGCTGTCATTCTTTCAGCAGCGCAACTTGCTGCAGTTGGCTGATCGCTATGGTTTAGATGTAGGGGGTGTGAAGTCGGAGGCTGTAGATAATCAGCAAATGATCGATCAGCTATTACTCCGTATTGCACCACTGCCGCCCTCATTGGTTCTGGCTCAGGCCGCCATAGAGTCGGCCTGGGGAACATCGCGCTTTGCCCGCCAGGGAAATAATTTGTTTGGTCAGTGGTGCTACCAGAAAGGCTGTGGCTTAGTGCCTCTGCGCCGCTCGGCAGATAGCAAGCATGAGGTGGCTAAGTTTGATTCCGTGGCCGCTGCAGTCGAAGCCTATCTGCATAATTTGAATACCCACCGCGCCTATAAAGATTTGCGTGTGCTCCGTGCTGAGCTGAGCACGGCTGAGAGTAGTGCCAATGGCCACCAGCTGGCACAGACGCTGCTCTATTATTCAGAGCTGCGCCAGGTCTATGTGGACGAGGTGCAGGCGGTAATCAGAATTAATAAGTTGCATGGCTACGACGAGATTTAATAAGTAGCTGCACCTTCTCGTCTGACTCACTAGCCACACTTTTTAGTCTCACTAAACAAAAAGCATATTAAAATGAGAAGAATTTTCAGTATTTTTGTTCTAGTCCTTTTGCTCGCCCTAGGTCTTTTTGTCGCCCTAGCTCCGGCGATGTTGGATGAGCGGGAAAACGTTGTGATTGAGCATCAACCCTACGAGATTTCCGAACAGGCCGAAGCACTGCACAGCAGTTTATTGATAGGTGACTGGCATGCAGATAGCCTGCTATGGATGCGTAATTTAAGCGAAGAGTATGACTACGGCCATCTCGATTTTCCGCGTATGCAGCGGGGCAATATGGGGCTGCAGATGTTTACCACGGTAACCAAATCTCCCAGCGGTCAAAATTATGAGCTTAATAGTAGCGATGCCAGTGACAACATTACCCTGCTGGCCATGGCGCAACGCTGGCCCACTGTCACCTGGACTAGTCTCGCTGAGCGGGCGCTGTTTCAGGCGGACAAGTTACATCACCTAGCGGCCCATGATCCGGACAATTTAATGTTGGTTCGGTCGCGCATTGATCTGGCAGAGTTTCTTCAGCGTCGCCAGAGCAACCCAACACTGATTGGTGGCTTGCTGGGCACCGAGGGTTCCCACGCACTGGATGGCGATCTGGCGAATATTCAGCGACTGTACAATCGCGGCTTTCGCATGATGAGCCTGCAGCATTTCTTTGATAATAAACTCGGCGGCTCGCTCCATGGCACTAGCGGGGCAGGCTTAACTCAGTTTGGTCGCGATGCGGTGACTGAGATGCTCAGGCTGGGAATTATGCTGGATGTCTCTCATTCCTCAGAGCAGGTGGTCAGCGATACGCTGGCGCTTAGCGATAAGCCGCTAATCGTCAGTCACACGGGTTTTCAGGGTCACTGTGATTCGCCGCGTAATATCAGCGATGGGCTGATGGAGCAGATTGCCGCTGCAGGTGGATTGATTGCGGTAGGCTTTTGGGATGGCGCCATCTGTGGCAACAGCCCGAACACTGTGGCCGAGGCGATTGTCTATGGCATTGGCCTAGTGGGTGAGGATCATGTTGCCCTGGGTTCTGATTTTGATGGCACTGTGACCACCTCTTTTGATGGCAGCGAAATGGCTGTCATCACTCAGGCACTGCTCGACGCCAATCTCAGCGAACAGCAGATCCGCAAGGTGATGGGCGAGAATATGCTCACTTACCTGCAGACCTACTTACCCTAAACTATTCCTAACTGGGTGCTAAGTCATTTCGTATTAAGGATGGCTTTGCCCTAGCTGAATATTTAGCAGGTACTCTGCTACCGCTAGCTGGGTCTCTGCATCCAGATAGTTTTGCGCTGGCATCTCTGGATACTCTGGCCGGATTTTAAACGGCGCATTGATATAGCTCGCAATACCCTCCGCATTACCCGCGTACATCGCCTGAATATCTCTTGTGGAAGGGCCAATCAAGACATCGTCGTAAGCGTGACAGCCAGCACAGATGCCCATGTAAGCGATTTCACCGCGTTCCTCTGAGGCTATTACTCTTGGCTTGGCTCCGCCGGCTAAGAGGTAGCTGTGAGTGCTGTCAGTATTGCTGAAGGCACATTCGGCAAAGTTCCCGAGGCCCACATGGTTGTAGCGGTGGCGGTTGATAATGCAGCTGTCTTTGCTGGGGCCGATCTGAAAGATATCTATATCCCCGGTGTGCAGTTCAGTGAGAGCAAAAGCTCGCACTTCATCGATGGTGTCATAGCCATTGTTGTGCATAACGTTGTCGAGAATCATCACTCGGTCAGCATTGGGATCCACATCGGGGTCCAGAGTTAGGCCTGGGGCATTGCCATGGTCATTGATCAAGATGCCAGCGACTTTGTGGTTAACGATAATATTGCCTTCGATAATCACATCATCTGCAGCCATGACCAAAATACCAGTACCAGAGGGAATGCCTGCCACGGTGGAGCCCGGCGCGGCAAAGTTGGGGATATTGTTGTCGAGAATAAAGTTATTGCGAATGATCACATCGTAGGTGGTTTTGATCGGCAGGCCCGGGGTGATAAAGGCGAGAATGCCGCCGGTATTATTGTGTACATAATTGTTCTCGACTATGGCGTGACGGCTGTTTTCGATTTCGATACCGGCGACGCTGTCGAAGACTTCGTTGTGAGCCACATGGATATTGTCGCTCATACCCACATAGATTGCCGCGTCGGCTATACCTGAGACAATATTGTGTTCAATCAGGCCATTGACGCCGAGCTGAGGAAAGATCCCGTAGATGCCTGTGTCGATAATGATATTGTTTCGAATCTCAAAATTATTCCCCGCCTGGCTCATGATGCCATTGCCTTTATAGCGGGTAATCTTAAAGTTGGCGATAAGGATATTATTGCCGGAGTAGAGAATCGCATCGTTGAGCTTACCTAGGCCATCTAGGGTTGCCCGTTCACCGGCTTCAATGACACCCACCAGATGAATATCATCTTTGTCTATATAGACAGTTTCCGAATAAACGCCGGGCATTACCTGAATGCTGTCGCCGGGCTGAGCGGCTTCCACCGCGGCTTGAATCGAGTCGCCGGGATTAACCGTTAGGGTTTGACCTGCAGCGGTTCGCTCTGGCAGGGCAGTGTTAATCCTGTCAGCTTGACCACCGCCGCTATAACTTAGACCGCCGACACTGCTTGTAATCTGCGGTGCCTCATTGAGGTTTGTACCCAATTGCCAGCCGCCGACGAAGGCCGCCAGAACGATAATAAGACCCAGTATTTTAGCTTTGCTCATGATTGCTCTCGCTTATGTTTTTTTCGCTGATCGTTTTTGTGCTAATGACTTTTTTACTAATAGCTTTTTCGTTAATAGCTTTTTCGTTAATAGCTTTTTCGTTAATAGGTATTTCGCTAATGGCTCTTTGTTCAACAGCCTCGTCACTAATAGTTGTCAGTCCCGATGGCACTGATTGTGGAATGATGGGCAACAGGCTGCTGTCGCTAAGGGTGCCCATAAAATCCACCAGACGATCCAGTTCATCGCCGGTTAAATTGGGTTCGGAGATATGCCAGTGCAGCAGCAGGTCTTCTCCTTCAGGCACTGCGTGACCGCGACCACCGCTGTAAAATTCCGCCACTTCACGGAGGGTTTCAAAGCGACCTGAGTGCATATAGGGCGCGGTCTCCGCAATATTGCGCAGACTTGGCACTTTAAAACCGCCTTTTAATTTAACCGAGTCGAAGGTCTTTTCTGCTCCTATATCTCGCGCCATGCCCTGGGGCTCCGGGGTACCAATTACGGCGATCTGCTGATTGGTAAACAGCGGCGGCATATGGCACTGGGAACAGCGGGCGACAAAGGAGCGGAAGATATTGAGTCCTTCCACTTCCTGAGGATTAAGCGCATCGGCGTAGCCATGGGCATATTGATCGTAGCGGCTGTTCAGGGAAATCAGCGAGCTCTGAAAGGCTGCCAGGGCAGTGGCAATCTGATCCAAGCTCAGATCTCCGCTATCGGGAAAAGCTTGTTTAAACAGCTCTGGGTAGGCGTCAACTGCTTCCAGACTACTGAGTAATTGGGCTGGGTTGTTACCCATTTCTTGGGGGGAGAAGAGCGGGCTCAGAGCCTGTTCTTCTAGGCTCTGGGCTCTGGCATCCCAAAAGAAGTCTTTGATAAAGGCGCTGTTCCACAGGCTCGGTGCAGAGCGAGTACCCTGCTGGCCATGAATGCCAACGCTGCGCCCGAGACCGTCGCTAAAGCCCTGGCTGGGATTGTGGCAGTTAGCGCAGGAGACTGATTGGTCGGCTGATAGAACGGGGTCGAAAAACAGTAGCCGACCAAGATCAATTTGCTGTGGACTAAAACCATCGCGATGGGCTGGCAGGGCGGTTTTTAGCCCGCCGATACCATGGTCGCCCAATGAGTCATAAAGTTGATAGAGATTGCGCAGTAGGCATTGATTGTCGTCGCTAAGCATAAAGCTTGCGGGGCAGCCTGGCGAGAGTGTTATAGTCGGTGGGGCTTCTAGTTGCGGGCTTTCTGTTACAGCAGCGCTGCAAAATCCCAAAGTGCCGAGCAATAGTAGCCGGTAAACCTGCTTGATCAGATTTTCGCGAAATGCTGTTGATAACAAAAGCGCCATACTGCGGCCTGATTTTTATTATTACTCTTATCTCTTTAAGTGGATAAGATGTTTTTCTTCTATTGCCATTATGCCATAGTCAAAAACTGAAATGGCGACGGCAATAGCAGCCATCAAATTTACATTCTAGGAATATATTATGTTGAAGGTTTTAGGTTTTTCAAAGACTCTGTTGTTGGCTACGTCGGCAATCTTTTCGCTCACGGCTGTTTTTTCGCTCACGGCTGTTGCAGGCGGACATTTGCCCGGCGAGAAAGGTGCCCATGAGCATCATGAACAGGACCATAGCAGCATGCATGCTGCACCCGCAGCAGCAAATGCTCAGGTCTCCTTTATTAAGCCTGCCGACGGTCAGATATTTAGCAGCGGTGAGGTGAAAGTGGTTTTTGGCATTGAGGGAATGTTGGTGGCACCTGCAGGCACAGATACGCCTAATTCAGGCCATCACCATCTGCTGATCGATGTTGAGCAGATGCCCGATATGACCATGCCGTTGCCAGCGTCGGAGAATATTCGTCACTTTGGTAAGGGGCAGACTGAGACAACCCTGATGTTAGCGCCGGGAACACATAGTCTGCAGCTGTTGCTGGGTAACTATGCGCACATTCCCCACAACCCACCGGTACTTTCTGAAGTGATTGAAATAACGGTTAAGTAGGGAAGGTATGGATTAGATAGGGAGAACATAGATCGGATCAGGGCTGATCCGGTCTAGTTTAATAGGTAAAAATATTGATTAACGAGTCATTATTTGCCGAGCATCTTGGCAAACTCGCCACTCTCAATCAGCGCATTTAAGTCACTGTTGCCGCCGATTAAAACACCGTCCACAAAGATCATCGGAAAAGACGGCCAGCCAGTCCACATCTTTAGGGCATTGCGTCTATACCATAGAGAAAAGTAACTTCCGTATTCCAAATAGGCATGCTCAGCACCCATAGCATCTAGGGTTTTGCGAGCCCTTTTCGGGGCAGGATTTTGCGCCATGCCCACTACTACGATTTTATTCTTGGCAATCGCCTGCTGCACTTCTAAAACAATATCCAGATTCTTGGTTGCCACGCTATCCTGTATGGCCGGGTGGATCTTTGCACTGTCGAGAATATGTCTGCTCATGATAAATCCTTATCTAAGTCTTATTATTAGTTTTATAGAGTTCTATTTCTTGGGTTTGTCATAAACCCCAACAAGCTGTCGGCTCAGCGCCAGCAGCTCACCATTGGGGTGATAAATCTTACCTTCAGTGTGGGCATAGCCGCAATCTGCCTGCACTACCTCACAGTGGTAATAGAGATAATCGTCCGCTGCCAGCTCTGTTCGGGGCTGTATAAATTCCACATTCCAAGTGATCGAGCTGGTCGGTGCCGGCTGGCTTAACATCGGCATCACTGCCGGTGGCCAGGCATCAATTAGTGCCAAGATGGCGCTGTCGGAGAAGATCTCTGGGCGGTCATTAAAACGTATCCAGCCACTTATTACAGCCTCATTGCTACCGCTGTAAGGCATGGCCGCGCTGGTAAATCGGGTGTCTAAATATTCTACGAAGCCCGGCGCTACGCCTTTTATAAAGGGCATTTTCATGGCTTCTTCTGGCGTTTTTTCAAATAGCATTGGCGGTTGATTGAGACGAATACCGGAAACGCGCTGGCGACCAAAGCAGGCAATCACCTGAGTTTTTACGGCGCCGCCTTGCAGCAGCTGACCTTCAACCTGAATCACCGATCGTCCTTCGGAGAGTATTTTAACCTTTAGCTCACAGAGTTCGCCTTCAGTGGCCGCGCCACAGAAATGAATATTGATGGTGCGCAGGTCGCAGTCTTTAAGACCGGTCTGGGCTTCTATATAGGTTAGTACCATGGCCGTAGTCAGGCCGCCAAAGACGCTGCGTCCCTGGCCCCAGCTGTCGTCAACTGTTAGTTCATTGGTGGTCTTGGCGAGTTCTTCGTAGTAGGAGTAATTCATTTGTTACCTTAATAGAGATAAAGCTGTCACTGCTTTATCAGTGATCTTGGGAACGGGCTATTTTAAACAGCGACTATTTTAGACAGTGACTATAGCACTGCGGGTAAATTAAATGGCTCAATCAGTGACTAGCCGGACAGGCCACTTCAAGCTAGTATTACAGGCTAATAATTAAAACAACAATAAGAGCCTAAACGCCATGAACATTAATTTTACTGACAGCCTAAGCCTTCCCTGCGGCGCAACCATTCCCAATCGCTTTGCCAAAGCTGCTATGACCGAGGGGCTGGCGGGCACCGATGGTGTGCCAGGAATCGAACTGGAAACCCTCTATGGTATTTGGAGTGATGGGGGTTCTGGAATGTTGCTGTCAGGGAATATTCAGATCGATCGGGATCATCTTGAGCGCCCGGGCAATGTGGTGATTGACTGCCCACCCAGTCCTGAAATGCATGCAGCACTGTCTCGCTGGGCTAAAGCCGCAACGCGCAATGGCAACCAGTTTTGGGCGCAAATTAGTCATGCGGGTCGCCAGACACAGAAAAATGTTAACCCTAATCCTAAGGCCCCCTCTGCAGTAAAGTTGGGTTTACCCGGTGGTCAGTTTGGTGAGCCAGTGGCTTTAACGATTGCTGAGATCGAAGAGATCGTGCGCCGCTTTGCAGTTTGCGCGGCGGCGGTAAAAGACGCTGGCTTTACCGGGGTTCAGCTCCACGCAGCACATGGTTACCTGCTCTCGCAATTTCTCAGCCCGCGGAGCAATCAGCGTACTGACGACTATGGAGGCAGTCTCGCCAACCGCGCCCGGGCACTGTTAGATTCGGTGGCTGCTGTTCGCGCAGCAGTGGGCCCAGATTTCCCCGTGGCAGTAAAACTTAACAGCGCCGACTTTCAGAAAGGCGGCTTTGATTTTGAAGAGAGCTTGCAGGTGGTTGCCTGGTTGGAGCAGGCCGGTGTCGATCTTATCGAAATATCCGGAGGCACTTACGAGCAGCCCAAATTGCTAGGTCTGGAAGGTATGGAGGCGGAAGAAAAACAAGAGGTGGCCGAATCTACCATGGTTCGCGAAGCCTATTTTGTCGACTTTGCGTTGGCCATGCGCAAGCATGTCTCGGTGCCCCTTATGGTTACTGGCGGCTTTCGTCAGGCCTTGGCTATGCAGCAGGCACTGGATAGTGGCGGTGCGGATCTAATTGGTCTTGGGCGGCCCATGTGTGTGATGACCGATGCACCCAATCAGCTGGTTAATGGTTTGGCAGAGCTGCCCCGCTACGAAAATGGCCTCTCGCTATTTCCTTCATGGCTGTCGTTTTTACAGGGTTGGAAACCACTGCGTGCGATGGCTGCCTTTGCCACTCAGTACTGGTATTACAGTCAGATCGACGCCCTCGGACGCACCGGTCAAGCCAATCCTTCGATGAGTGTTTTTGCGGCCACTAAAGAGACCATGGCACTGCAGAAAAAACTCACCGCTAAATAAATTTCAGCAGGAGGTGAGGGGCCAAATTTTTAGGTTGTTCATCTTCATTTTTTCCGCGTCGACTAAAAAGCGCACCAGGATAAAGTAAATATCCAGATCAAAGCGGTCATCGCTGGGGGTGGCTATTTGCTGGTCGCGGTCATTGACCTGCCCACTCTGATCCATCTTATGACGAGTATCCGCCAGTTGGTAACCCTGATCATAGAGATCTTCGATCAGGGTCAGCTTGGCCATATAGCGCCAGTTGTGAACCACATGAAAGGCGACATGTTCTAGATCCTGCATATCCCGCTCTTCAATCAAAATCGGACCGGGATAAGGCCACATTTTCAGCTGGTAGGTTTTCAGCGCGGCACTGACTCGCTCGTTGTAGTTCTCCGGGCTTTCAGCACCGTGACAGGCGCCAAAACATTTTTTTAGCTGGGCGCGAAAGCAGGGTTTTTGATTGGCGGTGTTCGTGGCGGTGGTATTAGCAGATTCCAGCCCGAGCAATTTATGACAGAGAAAATAATGGTCGGCGAGCTTTTCGATCTGCTTGGATGCCTGACGCGGCGAGCGAAATAATCCAAAGCGCTCTTCGGCGCTATCTGATTCGTTGGCCGTGTCCAATTCCACCGCTTCGATGGCAATGCGCTGATAGCCATTGCTGTCTTCGTCGCAGCGATATTGATAGAGCTTTTTAGTTTTGCGCAGACGGCGGTTATACAGCGGGTGCAGCGCTTTGATCTGATTGCTCTCGCGAATCTGAGCGCCCAAATCAGTGGGCGTTTTATCAAACTCTATATAAGCCAACTTATTATTGATCTGCAAATCTTTGGGGTTGCTGTGATCTCCGGAAAAATGGCTCATCACTCGCGTGCGAATATTAACGCTCTTGCCCACGTAGAGCAGCGCGCCATTGGCATCATAAAAATAATACACCCCAGCGGAGGCGGGGAGTTTCTTCAGCGCGCTGGCTTTGAGTAATGGTGGCAGCGCGGGATTTTTTAGTAGACTAGTGCAGGTGGCACTGATCTCCTCGTCAGAAAACAGCGCCGAGGATTTAAGGAAAAAACGCTGGATCATTTCCGCGTCATCCATTGCCCGATGGCGATTTTCAATGGGCAGCTGAAAGCGCTGAATAATTTGATCCAGGCCGTGACGTTTAAACTGCGGGTAGAGGCTGCGGCTAAATTTTACCGAGCACAGGGGCGCGGTGTTGTAGCTGACACCGATTCGCTCAAATTCTTGTTTAAGAAAGCTGTAATCAAAGCGCGCATTGTGGGCAACCAATGTACGGCCATCCAGATAGGCGAGGAGTTTATCCGCCACCTGAGAAAACAGCGGTGCGCCCCGCAACATGCTTGGGGCTATGCCTGTAAGCTTTTGAATAAACGGTGGCAGCATGGTTTCTGGGTCGATAAATGACTGCCAGCGCTCAATCACTGCACCCTGCTCGACGATCACCAGACCAATTTCAATAATCCGGTGATGAGTCGCCTTGCCCCCGGTGGTCTCGAGATCGAGCAAGACCATTTTTTCCGGAAAGCCAGCCGATAGAGCTGCGGGTGTAGGGGTTTCTTTATCCAACCAATTTAATTGCATTTATTTATTTCACTATTCTGTCACTCAGCGACAAAACCCTTCCAGTTTTTCATGTACTCAACAAAGGTTTCACTCAGGCCTTCACTGCGTAAATGCTCTGGCGACACCGGGTTGGCCACAGGCTTAAAATCGGCATCGGCTTGCATCTGCAATGGGTAGTCGTGGTGCAAAATAGCGGCGCGACCGAGGAGGATAAAGTCGATGTCGGCTGCCATGGCCTGACGGATCTCTTCTGGAGTGCGCAGCTTACCCGCTATGCCCAGGGCAATATCGCCGCGCTCGAGGTCGGTGAAATAGGACAGCAGCGTGCGGCCCTTAAACTCTTCTTCTACAGGCTCTTTAAATACGTCCCACAGGGACATATCGAGAAAATCAATTTTGCCATCATTGAGAATTGTTTGAGTGAAGGCGAGCATGTCGGCGAGCTCCACATCAAAGCGTTCTGGCGACAGGCGCAGGCCGAGAATAAACCCGGGGCTGCAGCGTGCTCGTACACCGTCGATAATATCGCGAATAAGTCGGCCGCGATTTTCAAGGCTACCGCCGTACTGGTCTTCCCGTTGATTGATGGTGCCACTTAAAAATTGCGCCAGAATATAGCCGTGAGCGCCGTGCAGTTCGACACCCTCAAAGCCGGCTTTTTCAGCGCGCTCGGCGGCGGCAATAAAGTCTTCACCGAGTTGCTCGACTTCTTCGGTGGTCATGCCTCGGGCACCAGTCTTTTCGTTGACCGATGGGCACACCGGTGACTCACCAATCAATTCAGCAGGTGAGCGCATACCAGCGTGGTGCAGTTGTACTAGGGAGACACTGTCATGCTGTTTAATGCCATCCGCAAGACGGGTGAGACCCTCGAGATGGTCGTCGGAAAAAATACCCAGCTGGCCCGGAAACCCTTGCCCTACAGCCTGAACGTGCGCGGCGCAGGTCATAGTTAAGGAAAAACCGCCCTCGGCGCGCTTGGTCAGCCAGTGATATTCCTCCTCAGAGAGGGTGCCGTCTACATGGCTCTGGGAGTTGGTCAGGGGTGCTAGAATAAAACGGTTTTTGAGGGTTGCACCAGAGGTCAGTGTTAAAGGGTTGAAAAGGTTGCTCATAGAGTTCTTCTTATTATTAAGCATTAATTTAGATGCTGGGAATTGTACCCTCGACCATAGCCGAGGGGCAGTTATTTATTGAATGCACCTATGTTCTAGGAAGGGTTTTCAGGCTTATTCGCCAGGTCGGTAGCGCCGAGTGATTTTGTCCTTACGCAGCTCCGGATCAAATAGCGGGTCATGGAGTATCTCAGCGGCATAGTCCTCGGTCTGATCGGAGTAGTGGGGCGACTCAGTATCCAGTGTCGCTGAACCAAACTGATGCACGCCACGAATCTTCTGAACGCCTTGCGTGTCCCAAGAGACAAAATAATAGAGCCCGTCGCCCGCTATATTAGTTTGATAGCCATCCTCCTCCATGCCCAGAGCATAAATAGCCCGCAAGGTATCTGGCCCGCCACCGACTGGCAGGTTGAGGTCGCCGCGCACATGGCGGTTAACATCACCCCAAAGTGGATCTATACGACCTGTGGCTGTCATCAGTCGGTCGGCACAGCCATAGAAGGCTTCCGCCACATCAGGTGTCGGCTCGCCCTTTTGCTCGGCCAGCCATTCGGTACCGATCACACAGGTGGACATAGCAGCGCCGCGGTTTTCTACATCAGTCGATAGATCCCAGTCGCGAATCGTTGCTTGGGCATCGACATAGGACTGCTCGGCAGAATCAGCCAGAGGTAGATCGATTGCGCCCTGCAGGAAATGTGCGGCCCGGGAGTTTGGGCTGTATTTTTTGTCGTGTTTAATCTGCGAGAACTCTTGTTCAGAGATCGGGCTCAGTTCGGCAAACATCTCCAAGCCACGCACTGCGCGATTGGTCATGCGTGTGGGGAAGCCATCCTCCAGACGATAGTCGGCTATCTTCGGATTGCTGCCTTCTGCGGTAATAAAGAACGGGCTCTGATTGGCGCTGTGAATCCAGCCAGACTCAGGATTAATCACCTGGGGCAGCTTATCGAAGGGCATATAGTCCTGCCAGATCAGGCTGCTGTCATCGCCTGGCAGATATTGGCTCCAGTCGTAACCGGCAACCCGCACTGGGGTCAGGGAGTTGTGCACAAACATAATATTGCTGTCGCGATCGGCGTAGACAAAGTTAAAGCTGGCAAAGCTGTGGATGCGCAGAGCATCGCGCCACTGCTCGAGGTTTTGCGCTTTGTTCATGGCCAGCCACTGCTCTACTTGACGCATCTTGCCCATGCCCGCATAGCGAATGGCATAGGTGCCATGGTCAGTTTGCAGCACCGGACCATGGGCTGAGCGCAGACCTAGCTCGGTGGCAGTCCAGGGTAGGAAACCCCATAACTTTACCTTAATCTCTAGCTCGGTGGCTTCAAGGTCGTGCCACTTGCCATCCATGCGATAGCGCAATGGATCTTCAGGATCTATATCCAGCACATAGACATCCACCAGATCCGGTTTGTTAACCGTGGCACCCCAGGCAATATTCTCGTTAAAGCCAACGCCAATAGTGGCGCTGCCGGGAAATAATCCTCCCATGGCATTTAAGCCTTCACCGCTTTGTATATGTGCCTCATACCATGCCACCGGACCTGTCGCTGGCTGGTGGGAGTTGATGGCTAAACGTGTCGCCCCATCAGTGCTGTTGGCCGGGGAAATGGCTGAGGCATTGGAGCCTACAGGTAAACCGTTATAGATAACGCCGTTGGCGGTGCTGATGGGCTGTTGGCGCTCACTGCTCATGACTTCCTTTAAGACGCCGTCAAAGCCGTAGAAGAGGATATGGCGGAACATATAGCCGGCGATAATATCTTTGCCTGTAATCGGCAGCTCGGCCACGGCCCGCTCTGGGTTGATGGCAGCATAATAATTTAGGCCATCGGCATAGGCTTCGATATAGGCGCGAATCTCAGGGGATAGCTCGGTCTCGTAGTGGGCATCAATGTCCTCCCAGATACCCAGCCACTTGACTAAAAAATCGGTGATTGCAGAGTCGGGTCCCTTGGTCTTGGCCGCGGTGCCGCGATAAAAATCGATAGTGTCGTAAACCAACTCCCAATTGTCCTCGGCCTGGGCATAGGCAAAGCCGAAGGCAGCATCCACATCGCGCTCGCCAATCACATGGGGCACACCGCGGATATCTCGCTCAATCACTACATTGTATTTGTCGCCGAGACTTTGATAATCGGCGATTGGAAATTTCTCAGCACAGCCTGTGGTCAGCAGTGCCAGGGCGGCTATTAATGGGGCGCCGAATAGTTTGGGAGTCAGTGACATTTTGGATGGTTCCCTCTTATTATTTTTATTCTTGTTAAGAGTTTACGTTGCCGCTTTAGAGGGCGATCAATTAACCCTATTGTGCGCGCTTTTTAGGGGCACGCATAGACCGCCAGAACAGTTGCAATTGGCAAACTGTTCTGGCGGTGGGGAGACTGCAGAATTGCACGGGCCTAATCTCGAGCAGTTAGCCCCTAAGCGGCCTCTAAATCGTCACTAGCAGGAATCTCTTCCTCAACATGCAATATGGTACCCACAGGCACAGTCGCCGCCTGCAAGGTACTCTGAACCTTGTACTCGGCGGGCAGTGGAGCAATAGTGAGTACGCGCCAGATACTGATGCTGCCAAGTAACAATAGGCAGGAAGCGAGCAGAATAAAGAACGACTGCAAGCCAAAGATCTCGAGCCAAAATATCGCCGTTATAGGTCCAGTCACCGAGGTCAAACCGGCGATCAAAATCACAGTGCCGCTGGCGGGAATAATTTCTCTCGGGCGCAGGTGGTCGTTGGTGAGTGCAACCACCAAGGAGTAAAGCGACAGCGAAAAGCCACCAAACAAAAACGTCAGGAAATAAAGCTTCCCAGAAGCCTGTGTCTCAAAGCTAAGAATGATCGCCACGACCACAGCTGCCAAGCAGGAAAAGCCGATGACCCAGCGCCGATCTATAGCGTCGGAGAGTTTGCCTAGTGGCCAGGGAAACAGCATGCCGCCGGCCATCATCGCGCCCATAAAGTTGGCCACTTGAGCAATAGTAAAGCCGAGTTTAGTGGCATACACCGCACCCATACCAAAGAGAATACTCGACACCCATTGCGACAGGACAATGCCCATCACGCCCATGGGCGTTCGATGCCAGAGGTGACCTATGCTGACGCGCTCAGTTTCGTCCGGTGGCGGGGTGGCGATAACCGAGAGTAGAATCGGCACTGCGGCAACACTCACCATCACCGAGATTAAGATAAACAGTTCAAAACCACCGGGGCTGGCGAGGTTGAGCATAAACTGCCCAGCGCAAATACCCGACAGCAGAATGGCAGTATAAATAGCCAGTATCTGTCCGCGGTTGGTGTTGCTCGAGGCCTGATTGAGCCAGCTCTCGGAGACCACGAAAATGGTCGAGAAGGCAAATCCGGTGAGCAGTCGCATCAGTGCCCAGGCCCATGGCTCGACATAGATAGCGTGAACCAGAATGGTGACCGAGGCCACTGCGGAGAGTGCGGCAAAAATACGGATATGCCCGACTCGCTCAATTAGCGCTGGGGTCAGTCGTGAGCCGATCATAAAGCCAGCAAAATAACAGGACATTAGCAGGGCGATAAGAAAGTCATCAAAGCCCTCAAGTTCCGCGCGAATACCCAGTAAACTGTTCTGCACGCCCACGGCGAGGCCGATCAGAGCCAGTCCGATAAACAGGGGCCAGAGGTTGATCATAGTACGTATAGGCATGGGCGAATTTGTCCAATTAAGGGGCTGTTGAAATTTTCGCCACAGTACTCCTAAAGTTAAAAAACGCAAAGCATCTTTTGCACTAAAATAGGCCTATAATCGCGTTTTTTCTGGCGGGTGATTGCCGACTAAAAAGTCGCCTAAATGGCCGACCCAAAAGCCTGCACAAAAGGACGCTTTTATAAGCGCTTAAAAAATATGTCTGTGGTTGAATCTAGTCTAGTTGAAAAACATATCCGCGCCTGGTTACAGAGCTTTATTGTCGAGCTCAATCTCTGCCCTTTTGCCCGCCCATTGATCGCCGATCCGGCCCTGCGTATCAACGTCTGTGAGGCCAATAATATTGAGCAACTGCACTATGCCTTTCTCTCAGAGCTGGATTTGATTCAGCAGAGCAGCGAGGGAGAGATTGCCACGAGCCTGTTAGTGATGCCCAACACACTGCAAACCTTCGAAGACTACTTGGACTTTCTCGGCGACGCCGAAGCCATGTTGGAAGAGCTGGGTCTCGATGGCACTATTCAGCTGGCCAGTTTCCATCCCCAATATCTATTTGAAGGCGAAGACAAAGACAGCGCCAGTCACTTTAGTAATCGTTCGCCTTATCCACTGATTCATTTTTTACGCGAAGAGATGGTCACCGCCGCACTGGAAAATGTTGATATGCCCCAGCAGATTCCCGAGCGCAATATTGCCCTCTTAGAAAGCATGGGTCGCGAGACCGTTGCAGCGCGCTGGAATGCCTTAACCGCTGACGAGCAAAAATGAAAATTACAGATGTGATTATTATTGGCGGCGGCGCTGCTGGACTCTTCTGTGCTTTTACCGCAGCTCAGCGCGGCCAGTCCGTATTAGTCCTCGACAGCAGCAACAAAGTCGGCAAAAAAATTCTTATGTCTGGGGGTGGTCGCTGCAACTTTACCAACCTCGACATCACTCCCGAAAACTATCTCTGCAATAACCCGCACTTTTGTATCTCAGCACTGAACCGCTACAACCAATGGCAGTTTATTGAACTGGTAGAGAGCCATGGCATCGCCTATCACGAGCGCAAACACGGCGAACTGTTTTGTGACGAGTCGGCCAAGGATATTCTCGCCATGTTGCTGGAGGAATGTCAGCGGGCCGGTGTGGTGATTAAAACCAAATGTGAGATCAAGACTGTTAAGGCTGCTGCTCAAGTTGGTGATGCCGAGGGTGATGCAGAGGGTGATGCAGAGGGTGATGCAGAGGCTAAACGAAAACAGGGCTACAGCCTGCAAACCTCCACCGGTCAGTACCACTGCAAGTCGCTGGTGATCGCCACCGGCGGTCTGTCGATCCCCACCATGGGTGCCAGCGGCTTGGGTTATGAGATCGCTGAACAGTTTGGCTTGAGCCTACTGCCGCGCACTGCGGGCCTAGTGCCCTTTACCTTTAGTGACGGCATCAAGCAGATTTCAGAAACCTTATCCGGGTTGGCAGTGGATGTAGATATGTCGGTCAACGGCATCAGCTTCCGCGAGAATATGCTCTTTACCCATAGGGGTATTAGCGGTCCTGCCGCACTGCAGTTATCTAGCTACTGGAAACCGGGACAGAGCATCGCAGTGAATCTACTCCCCGATGAAGATGCTCGGGAACTGTTGCTGGGATACAAGAAAAGCAGCGCCAAAAGTTTGTTGCGCAACCTGCTATCCCATCATCTCTCAAAAGGTCTGGTGTTGGCTTTGCAAACACTGCATTGGCCCAAATACGCCGAAACCGCCATGGCAGAAATTCCCGATGCACAATTATTGGCAGTTGCTCAGCAGCTCTCGGATTGGCAGTTAAAGCCCTCAGGCACCGAAGGTTATCGCACAGCAGAAGTTACCCTCTGCGGCGTAGATACCGATCAGCTGTCGTCAAAAACTATGGAATGCAAAACCCAGCCGGGGCTGTATTTTGTCGGTGAAGTAGTGGATGTGACTGGCCATCTGGGAGGCTACAATTTCCAGTGGGCCTGGGCTTCAGGTTATGCGGCGGGGCAGTACGCGTAGTCTGCCAAGCCTGTTTAAAAAGCTATTTAAATCTTAGGCGCACCTTTGGCGCCTTTTTAGATAGATTGAGACCAAGAACGTTTTCTCAATATTTTATAATAGTCACGACTTTATCTGTGTTGCTGATGTGCGCTTTTCCACTCCCGGGCTGATACCCCATATTTCTTTTTGAAGGCTTTTGAAAACGCACTTAGATCGTGAAAACATAGCCTCTGGGCGATATAGGTAAAAGGGTTATCACTGTTCGTCATTAGATTTTCCGCTATTTCAAAGCGACTCTCGTTGAGCACTTCGCTATAGCTGGTTCCCATTTCTTTGAGCTTGCGTTGAATGGTTCGTGTTTTATAGGGCAGTCTCAGGGCCAATGCTTCAATGTCAGACCTTCCTAATGCGAGGTTTTTTTGAATCATCAATTTAACCGTTGCCTGAAAGTCGGGCTTATCATCTAGGTGCAAACTTGTGAGGTATTCCGACAGCAGCTCATGGGCACTGTCGTCTCGAGCAGGCAGCTCGTGGTCAAGAAACTGGCTGGGAAAAAATATCGCATCCTGCTCGCCGTCAAATTGAATCGGGCAGCCAAAGTACTTTCTCAAAGAGGCTTCATAGCCGCTGTCTTTAAATGTAAATGTGATGCTTGAAGGCTGCCATTTGTTGTCGGTCACGTCTTTTAGCATGCTGTGAAGTGAGGCAAAAAAGAGAATGCTGCCCTGAGGATAGCGGGTGCTTTCTTGGGTATCCAGAGAGCGTGAAAAGCTTGTCACGTTGGCCCATGTCTCGAGGGAATACTGCATTCCAAGCGCCCGGGCTCGCACATGATTGCGAACACCCTCAATTGTCTGTTTAAAGGTTTTCGCCGCGCGGCCATAGAGAACAGTCTCACGGTTGTAACCGATTTCCTTGCGTTTCTCGGTAAGGAGTAGAGCAAAATCCGCCCGATCTAGTTGTCGCGCGGCGACCTCTAACAGGTAGGCACAATAGCTGTAGGGCACCAACTCTGTCGTGCCATAGAGTATGTTCCCAGGGCACCCAGTTTCTGCCAGTAACTGACTGACATTGCCGCCTAGCCCCTCATAGAGTTCAGCTGTACCCGCCAAATAGGTTCCCAATACGCTAGCACTCAAAACGGCCTCCTGTTGTCAGATTCGACCGAGTCTATATCGCACCCCTTATTGGCGTAATTTGACTAGTCGTTGACGCATAATGCCAAATTGAGCCCTGCCTTTCAAGCTACTCTAAATGCCAATACGGGACCATCCATGCGTAGCGCCATCTGCACGCACTGGGGCCCATCAGATAAAACCTGCAGCGAGATAATACCAATGTCCAAATTGCTTGACGGTGTAAAAATAGTCGACCTGACCCATGTGTTGGCTGGGCCCTATTGTGCCTATCAGCTTGGGTTACTTGGCGCAGACATTACGCGTATCGAAAATCCGGCTGCAGTTGACTTACCTCGAGTCATTGACTCAGATCCCGATCGTCTGGCCAAAGGGATGGGGGCGGGATTTATAGCCGCGAATTCCAATAAGCGCTCTGTTGCAATAGATCTGAGCAGTAAAGAAGGTCAGGACCTTGCCCGCAAGCTTATC
Organism: Gammaproteobacteria bacterium; assembly: GCA_963855085.1. Taxonomy (GTDB): domain Bacteria; phylum Pseudomonadota; class Gammaproteobacteria; order Pseudomonadales; family Porticoccaceae; genus HTCC2207. Next base: position 29,466 of record CAWLBR010000003.1, on the reverse strand, counting down.
GCGAATGCGGATGTGGTGATCGAGAATTTCCGCCCCGGCGTTCTAAAAAAATATGGCCTGGATGCGAAGACCTTAACTGAGGCAAATCCACATCTTATTTATTGTTCGATCAGTGGATTTGGACAGGACAGTAGCTGGAAGGATCGACCTGCTTATGATGATATTATTCAGGCCATGTCCGGCTTAATGTCGATCACCGGAACCGAGGAAAGTGGCCCTGTTATGGCTGGATTTCCGGCCATCGACTATTTAACCGGATTGATGGCGGCCTTTGCTATCTCTGCGGCCATCGTCAAACAGATCAGTACCGGAGAGGGCGAAATACTGGATGTTGCCATGTTAGATTCGGCCATGTCCATTATGGGGCCTGTGTTTGCCATGCAGCACATTGCTGATGAGCCCGTGGCCCTGCGTGGCAACCGTTCCTTCTCGGGAAGTCCATTTTCCGGAACCTACAAGGCTGCCGATGGAATTGTGGTGGTTGCCGCCAACACCCCAACTCAAGCAAAAAATCTCTTGAAGGTTCTCCAGTTAGAGGGTCTTTGGGAGAACCCTAAAGTGCGCAAGTGGCGCGAGAATACTGAGGTGCTGGATTTGATTTCCGGCAGTCTGACAGCGGCATTTGCAGCCAAGACAGCTGTGCAGTGGGAAGTTCAACTAAACCAAGCAGATGTGCCGGCTGGCAAACTTCGAGGTATGTCAGAGATGCTCGACCTACCTTATGCCAGCGAAAGAGGCTTTGTTCACAGTATCGATATTCCGGAACTAGGTCGAGAATACCCAGTTCCCGGTGTGGGTTTTCTCGCCGGTGGAAAAAATGGCTATGTTGAGTCTCCCCCGCCAGTGTTGGGAGAGCACACAGTTGAGGTTCTCAGGCAGGCGGGATTGTCCGACAAGGAGATTTCGGGTCTTCATGAATCTGGCGTCGTGAGTATTTATGACAAGACTGGGCAGTCCGATAAAAAATGATCTCTGCTTTTTATTTTCTACAAACTATTTAATACCCACTATTCAATACACATTATTAATCGTTAATCTGTGAGAAATGCCATGTCAGAACAAAAATACGTCAGCTTAGAAATGTCCGGAAATGTTGGCCTGGTGACTTTTAGCAGTCCGCCTAACAATTTTATTAGCTTGCAGGCCCTAGAGGAATTCCAATGGGCATTCAGAACCTTGGATGCCGATGACCAGTGCCGTGCCATTGTTTTGGCGGCGGACGGAAAGGTATTCTGCGCCGGCGCAGATTTTTCGGCGGGTCAGGCAGAAGGAATCGATCCCAATCAGGTATTGTCAAATTTCTACAACGTTGCCATGACATTGTTTGAGACCAAAAAACCCATGGTAGCGGCAGTTCAGGGCGCGGCTATCGGTGCCGGTTTTGGCTTAAGCCTGCTGGCAGATTTTCGCATAGCCTGCCCTGAGACAATTTTCAGCGCTAACTTTACCCGCCTCGGAATTCATCCGGGATTTGGAATGTCGATAACACTGCCTCGAATAGTCGGCGTCAGCAATGCTGAATTACTGTTTTACACAGCTCGCCGTATCAACGGCGGCGAGGCTATGAAGATGGGTCTGCTAAGCGAGTTAGTCGAGCGCGATGAGGTGCTGGCCTCGGCAATTAAACTGGCTAATGAGATTGCAAGCTGCGCGCCACTGGCAGTGCAGAATACCAAAGCCACGATGAGAATGGATTTGGCAGAGCAGGTTCGCGAGGCCAATCAACGTGAGCAGGCACTGCAAATGGTACAGATGAAAACCAAAGATTTTCGTGAAGCCATAAAGGCCATGCACGAAAGGCGAGAGCCTGAGTTTACAGGGCGCTGATAGAAGACAAAAAACAGAGTTGGCAATCCACCCGAGGATAATAAAAATAATATGTCGGAATCACAATCAGTAACTGATGCTAAAGGCATGCCACGAGCCGATGAATACCCGAGCTCTGGCCAGGCAAACTATCTTCTGGGTTTGATGTTTTTAGCCTATGTCGTTTCATTTATTGATCGCCAAGTTCTTGGTGTGCTGGTAGGTCCAATTAAGGCAGATCTTGATCTAAGTGATTTTCAGTTCAGTTTGCTGCAAGGCGCTGCCTTCGCAATTCTCTACAGTGTGATGGCGATTCCTCTGGGGCGATTGACAGACACCAAGAACCGAAAACTGATCGTCGCTATAGGGGTTTTTGGCTGGAGTTTGATGACCATCGGTTGTGGCATGGCGAAGAATTTTGGCCAGCTGTTTGTCATGAGAATGGGTGTTGGTGTAGGCGAGGCCGCGTTATCTCCAGCAGCTTATTCGATGATTGCCGATAGCTTTACCCGAGAAAAACTGACCCGAGCCATGGCCATTTATAAGGCCGGGTTGTATGTCGGAGGAGGCCTGGCGTTGGTTCTGGGTGGCTACATATACGACTACTATGATGCGATACCTGATTTGTCATTCCCCCTATTGGGCTCGGTAAATGCTTGGCAGGCAACCTTCGTTTCCGTGGGGCTACCAGGATTCTTGCTCTCCTTTATGATTCTGTTTATTAAAGAGCCCACCCGTAAAGGCATGATCCGAGCCGATGATGGCAGTCAGCCAGCGTCACTGAAAATCCGAGAAGTGTTTGCCTTCATGTTTGTTGAACACCGACAGCTGTATATCAGTCTATTTGTGGGCTGTTCGATACTGGCTATTGTGGGCGCGGGCTATTCGTCTTGGTTCACCGAAATGTTGATTCGCAATTTTTCATTGCAGCGTAGCCATGCGGGTTCGCTGGTGGGATCGGTGATTATTTTCTCAGGACTGCTGGGGGTTTTTTCCGGGCCAGTCTTTGTTGGATATTTTCAAAGACGTAATTTTGCCGACTCGAATATGCGCGTCCTTATGTTTTTATCCCTTGCCCTTATTCCTACCTCAATTGCCGCCCCACAGATGTCGAGCCACGTTATGGCATTGGCTCTGCTGAGCGTCACGGTATTTTTTCAGGCGTCCTATATGGGTGTTGCTGCCGCGGCAGTTCAAATGGTGACGCCTAATCAGATGCGCGGCCAAGCGACGGCTGTCTATATGTTTGCCACCAATATGCTGGGGCTGGCACTGGGCTCAACCATGGTTGCTGTGCTCACCGATTTTGTATTTGTTGATGAAGGTGCGCTGATGCACTCCCTATCGCTTATTTCAGCTGTCCTGTTGCCAATGGCGGCATGGATGTTTTGGCGGGGATTGAATGCGTTTTCTGCCGCGGTTAAAAAATCTGAGGACTGGCATTAATTTCGACAAGCTTTCAACAAGCTCATCAACGATGACAAAAAATAGGTAACAAGCAAAGCACGTAAAAAATAAAGGTGCAGTGGCACCGATATTAAATGAGTAGAAATACGGAGAGTAAAACGGAGAGCAAGATGAAGACATTCATAGATTTTGATGCAGTTGAGTTACCGGATCATCTGCGAGCGACACGCGAGGGCGTGCGAGAATTTCTGCAGAGAGAATACCTCCCTAATAAGTCTGAGATGGGGAGCGCCTTTAGTCCGGAGTTCAGCAGACTCTGTGGTGAAGCAGGCTATATTGGTATGACTTGGCCCAAGCAGTATGGCGGTGGGGGAAAAAGCTTTCTCGAGCGCTACATAGTTTGTGAAGAAATGTTGGCCGCCGGCGCGCCGGTCTGGGGGCACTGGGTTGCTGATCGGCAGTCCGGCCCGATGCTATTAGGCTATGCCTCAGAAGAGATTAAAAACGACCTTATTCCAAAAATGATTGCTGGAGAATTGTTCTTCTGTATTGGATTAAGTGAACCGGATTCTGGCTCGGATCTATTCGCCGCAAAAGCTGCCGCGAAAAAAACCAGCGAGGGTTGGGCACTAAACGGTACCAAATTATGGACCAGTGGAGCCCGTCAGGCCGACTATATGATCGCTCTGATGCGCACCGAGAAAGCCACAGAGGATAATCGTCGCCATGGACTCACTCAGTTTTTAGTGCCGATGAATACGCCGGGGATTACTGTTCGACCGGTGAAAAATATGGCCGGAGACTCCGAATTCAATGAGGTGCATTTCGATAATGTGATTATTCCCTCGGACCATGCCTTGGGTGAAATCAATGGTGCCTGGAAACAGGCGAGCAAAGAGCTGGCCTATGAGCGCAGTGGCTCGGAACGCTTTCTGGAGACCTTCGCGGTGTTTCAAGCACTGGCTGATTATGTGCATCAGAATCCCAAGATTCATTTGCAGGAAGCCTTGGGAACCTTGGTTGCTGACCTGTATAGCTTCCGTCAAATGTCCCTGTCAGTCGCGATGATGCTTGAGCAGGGTAAAGCACCCATGGTGGAGTCGGCGCTGGTCAAAGATCTGGGCACTATATGGCAACAGGCTTTGCCGGAGCGAGTCAGAAGTATTGTCGGCGGCGAGAGCGATTTTGCTGATCAACCCGAGCTTCGCCGCGTTATCGATAGGATGCTGAAGATTGCTCCCAAGCTCACTATTCAGGGCGGCACTACGGAAGTCTTGCGCGGCATTATCGCTAGAGGATTGGGCTTGCGTTAGCAGCTGAACACTGTGGTTGAGTGACGCTTTACTCTGGATTAAACAGATGATGCACGTCAGCCACGTTTGAGATGATTGGTTTAGGAGTTAAAGATGGGACTTGCAAATACAGATGCCCTGCTTGCAGATGCGGTATCAAAATTATTGGGGAATATCTCCAGTAACGAATTATGTTTGGCCGTAGAAAAAGGTCACTGGCCCGCGTCTGAGTGGGCTCAGGTAGTGGAAATGGGACTGCCGATGGCATGGTTACCCGAGAGTCTGGGAGGAGTGGAATTGCCTCCGGAGGAGGGCTTCACTATCGCCCGATTGGCTGGGCGTAACGCCACGCCCCTGCCCATAGCTGAGGCACTAATTGCATCGGCTATCGCCATGCGAGCTAAGATGAAACTGCCGGATGCTTTGGTGATCTTTGCCAATGCGCCAGCGCGGGAACCTCTGGTTATAGATAGTGACGAGACTGTTAGTGGAAGATGCAGTCTCACCACTTTTGTAAACCATGCTGAATACCTGCTGCTGCCGGTACAAACCTCGACCGGCTCGCGAATTGCATTGATTAAAAATTCGGGAAATCAGTCGGCGGTGGAAAATAGTATGGCGGGCGAGCCCCGTTGTGAATGCGTTTTCGAAAAGGCCAAAGTACTGGCCCTATCGGATGAAGAGTTTTCTGATGTGCAGAAAACCATAGACGATATTGGTGCTGTGGTGCGCAGTCAGCAAATCGCCGGAGCCTCTGAAGCGATCCTGGCAATCTGTGTTAACTACGTCAATATCCGTGAACAGTTTGGCCGTCCAATAGCCAAGTTTCAGGCCATACAGCATCACCTTGCAGCTTTGGCTGGTGAGGTGGCGAGCATAGCCTGCACTGCAGATGTGGCTAGCCTCAGCTTGGTCAAAGACAACTTTGACTCGAGCGGTACCAATATTGCTATTGCATCGGCAAAGGTGCGAGCCGGTATCTCGGGAGCAAAGGTGATTCGAATTGCTCACCAGGTCCATGGTGCGATTGGTTTCACTGAAGAATATGAGCTTCACCGATTTACCAGAAGAATCTGGTCTTGGCGTGAAGAGTTTGGCAATGAAATGGTCTGGTCACGTCGCTTGGGTCAGCTGGTAACGGACAGCGAATCCCCCCAGCTCTGGCCTCTTGTTTGTGTCTAAGTCAGATAAAACCACAGGGCAAGGGTTACGGCTGTTAGCTCTTAACTGTTAACTATTAGCTCTTTACCTGTGACTGTTAATTAAAACACTTTCATAACAAACCTGAGTTATCCAATGAAACTATTCTGGCAACTACCTTCTTCTTTATTGTTATCTGTATTGATGCTGACTCAGGCGCACAGTGCTGAGGACGCTCCTGCGTTTTCCGCCAAGCAATTGACAGAGTTACCCAAGGAGAATTGGATAACCAATGGCGGCAATCTCTATAACCAGCGCTATTCGGAGTTAACAGAGATTAACCGCAGCAATGTAAAAGATGTAAAAGCTGAATGGCGTACTCATTTAAATGGTTCAGGTGTAGGGCCTCCCTTTTCCGGTGAGGCGCAACCCATTGTGTATGAAGGGGTTATTTTTATTATTACTGGGGCCGATGATGTGTTCGCCTTAGATGTGGACACCGGCGAGCACCTCTGGGTCTATGAAGCTAACCTTGATCGAACAATTGATACGGTTTGCTGTGGTTGGACGAGCCGCGGTGTTGCTCTGGGTGATGGCAAGGTATTTCTCGGTCGACTCGATGGAAAGTTAATGGCCCTCGAGCAAAAAACAGGTAAAGAGCTGTGGTCTGTGCAGGCAGAGAATTGGCAGGAAGGCTATACCATTACCAGCGCGCCTTTATATTACGACGGCATGGTGATTACTGGTTTTGCCGGTGCGGAGTTTGGTTCCCGGGGCCGGGTGAAAGCCTATAACGCCGATACCGGCGAATTGATTTGGACTTTTTATACAGTCCCTGGGCCCGGTGAGCCAGGCTTTGAAACCTGGCCGCAAGATACGGATGCCTGGAAATTCGGTGGCGGTACTGTGTGGCAGACGCCAGCAGTGGATCCAGAATTGGGTTTGATGTATTTCTCTACCGGTAATGCTGGCCCAGATTACGATGGTTCTGTGCGTCCTGGGGACAATTTATATACAGCATCCATTGTTGCAGTTGATGCCAAAACGGGTGAATACCGTTGGCACTTCCAGCAAGTTCACCATGATATTTGGGACTATGATGCGCCAAACCCGGTTGTTCTGTTTGATGTTGATTATAAAGGCGAGCCGCGTAAAGCCTTAGCGAATCTGGCCAAAACCGGTTGGGTGTATATTCTTGACCGTGTCACGGGTGAGCCCTTAATTGGCATTGAAGAAAAGCCCGTTGCCCAGGATGCACGTCAAGCTACGTCTCCCACTCAGCCCTTTCCTATTGGCGATTCAACTGTGCCGCAATACATTGATATTGCACCTGAAGGTTATAACTTGGTCAACCAAGGCCGCATTTTCACACCCTTTTGGGACGAAGAAGTTGTTCTGAAACCCAGTGGCATAGGCGGGGGTAATTGGCCCCCCAGTTCCTACAACCCGCGAGCCGGATTACTTTACACATGCTCCAATGACCTGATGGGCGTTTTTGTTAGAACCCACGAACAGGAACCTGTGGCGGGCGAAAAATATACCAATGGCCGATCCGGTGGAACACCGATTCCCTTGAACGGCGTATTTTCTGCCATGGATATGAGTACTAATAAAGTCGTCTGGAGTCAGCGTTGGAAAGACAGTTGCTGGAGTGGCTCTATTAACACTGCTGGTGATTTAGTCTTTGTCGGACGCAATGACGGAGACTTAACGGCGTTGGATTCTACTACCGGTGATCTATTGTGGAATTTTCAAACCGGTGCTGGCGTCAACGCACCGGCCACAACCTTTGAGCACAAAGGTAAACAAAAAGTGGTTGTCTATTCCGCCGGTAATCTATTTGCCGGTACCCCTTCAGGAGACAGCGTGTGGTTGTTTTCTCTGGATGGAAAAATGGGTCCGGGCAATGCGCCAGGTTCTGATGCCATTCCCAGTGTCGCCGTCGAGCAAGCTAACCTTGAAGCGGGTAAAACCGTTTATTCTACCCATTGTTCCGCCTGCCATGGCAACGACGGTGGCGGCAGTCATGGTGTTGGTCCGAACATAACCGCCGTCACTTCGTCTGATGTTGTTGCTTATACGGCGACCGAAGGTAAAGGCCAAATGCCCTCTTTTAAAGAGATACTTTCTGATTCGCAATTGCGTGATGTTGCGGTATATGTGGCACAGAAACTAGGAAAGTAATTTCTGTGCCTTGCATAGCCGTGACGCTAATTAGGCAACGGATCCAAAAGGACCGGTCACTTCACACAACTCGCTAAACATCGGAGCGCGTTTTTCCATTTTGGCTTTGAACGCCTCAGCCATATCGATCTCTGGTCGAAACATTCCGCTCTGCCAATAGGCTATGGCATTAAGGCTATCCGCTACGCTGTGATCGCGAGCGTAGTTGATCATTTCTTTACAGCCATGGACTGCGAGGGGGGAATGAGCTGCTATTTGACCAGCGATATCCATCACGCCGTTGAGTAGATCTGAATGGTTTGCATAGACCGCATTCACTAAGCCCGCAGTCTTGGCTTCATCCGCGTACATTTTTCGACCGGTATAGGCCAGTTCGCGCATAAGTCCCTGTGGAATCAAGTGGGGAAGACGCTGCAGGGTGCCTAGATCCGCTGTCATTCCAAGCTTTGTCTCTTCAATGCTGAAGAAAGCATCTTCGGTACAGTAACGGCTGTCGCAGGCGCTGATCATATCCACGGCGCCACCGATGCAAGCGCCCTGTGTCGCGGCGAGAACCGGCATGCGTGCAGTTTCCAAAAGATTGAAGACGGCCTGTAGCTGCAGTGCAGAGCGGCGTAGATTTTCACTTTTTCGGCAGGGCGCCACAGCAGAATCCTCTGCCATTCCCGAAGTGAAAACTGAGAGATCCATACCGGCGCAAAAGTGTTTGCCAGTAGATGACAGAACGATAACGCGTGCTGCCGCCTTGTCGCTGATTTCCTGTATTACCTTGGGGAACTCGATCCAGAAATCGGTATTCATGGTGTTGAGTTGATCGGGGCGGATAAACTGCACATGGGCAATTTTATCTTGAATGTCTAGGCTCAGTGACTTGTAGGTCATAAGGTTTATGCTCTTGCTGGTTGTGGGGATGATGAATAGTGAGTGGTTGAACTGGTGATTGGTGGGGATGCTGAGTAGTAGATCGGGTAAAGGGTGGAGCTGGTAAAGGGCGGAGCTGGTAAAGGGCGAAGCGAATAAAAGGCGGAGCTAGTAGATAGCGGAACCGCGAATATCTTCGGCAGGTTATTAATAAAGTATTAACACTGTACTGAAGGTATCCGCGGAATAAACGCTAGGATATGTCTGGGGCCATGGTGGCCCCAGACCCTAACTTAGTTAAAGTTGTACTCAACCTGAACACCCATTACCCGTCCCTTTTGCAGCGGGGCGAAGGTGCCACCCAGTGGCACTGGGCCGACCTTGTTTGGCAGTCCAGTGTCGCCACCGACGACAACCTCATTGAGCAAATTCTTGCCGTATAGGCTTAATGTCCAGCTACCATCCTTCGACATTAAATCTGCTCCCGCCTGTACATTCGCCCAATCGTCGACAAAACCGAGGTTATTGTCAGATGTGTAAATCTTGTCGCGATAGGCATAACTGACTCTGGAGGCTAGGTTCCAGTTATCAAGTTGCATCTCGTGCAGAAGACCCACTGAGTATGTCCATTCAGGTACGGAACTGATTTCCAACGCTTTATCGAGGCCATCGATAACAGTATCGCCATTCAGATCGCCGGCCACCGAATCGTATTGGGCATCAATGTAGCCTGCGCTGGCGCTGAGAAGCAGATTGTCGCTCAAGGCTATCTGTAGTTCGACTTCGGCACCGATAATTCCAATATCGCCTGCGTTACGGAATGTTTGTACGATACCTGAGTTAGGGTCGGACTCAATGATGGCCCGTTGTGCGTCTTGCAGCTCCGTGTAGTACAGGGCTCCATTGATTCGGCCGATGTTATTCAGATCCTTTTTGAAACCAATTTCGATGCTATCGACTTGTTCTGGGTCAATTGGCCCTGGTCCGAAGTTGATCGCGTCCGTATTGGAATTGCGCAAGTTGTACATGCCCGAACGATAACCGCGAGACCAGTGTCCGTATAACAATGTATCCTCATCCATGGTGTAGCTTAAGCCTAAGCGCGGTGACACATTGGTCCAAGTCTTATTGTCGTCGAAATCAATAGGACAGTTTCCATCGAGAATGCTGCAAGGAGCGTTTTGATTAAAAATCAGGGAGGCTACGTCTACATCCTTTTCCTCACGAGTCACGTTAATACCTGCGTTGAGCGTTAGCTGCTCAGTCAGGACATAATCGAGGGAGCCGAACCAGGAAATCGAATCAACCTCTTGTACGCCACCGCCATGTTGAGTCAAGGCTCCATTCAAAAGATCCCGAGCTTCGCCGTGGTGCAGTTCATTAGAAAATTGCGATAGGCCCGTTGTTACTCTCAGCTTGTCGAAACTACCTGTGTAGCGAATTTCGTGACTAAATTGCTCGTACTCAGTCTCGGATGTGCTGTGAAAAAGGGAGATTGGCTGGGAATCAATATCGGCTTGTCCTTCAAATTCGTAATTTCTCCAACCGAAGATGTAGGTGACGGTTCCCTCACCAAGATCTACCGCCCAGTTAGCTTCGGCTGTAAGAAAGTCTAAGTTGGCTTCTTGATACCCTCGCTCATTGTTTGAAAACTGGTGGCTGTCTCGGCTCCAGTTAAAAGGTGCTCCGGATACACCGCCGCCGTTGGTATGGCTCTGGCTTACAGGACCCTCACCCTCTGTGTCCTGATATTCATAGCGGAGAGTCAGATCGAAATCGTCGGTCGGCGTCCACAACACTGACGTCCGCAGCAATTGAGTTTCTGATCCACCCGCATCTTGACCATCAAATTCATTCACGAACCAACCATCATCTTCGTTCTGATAAGCCACCAATCGCGCAGACACTGTATCGCTCAGTGGGCCGGTGACTGCAGCCATTACATAGGTATTCAGGCCGCCATCTCCATCCGGATTGCCGTCTGTGGCGACTCTGATATTCGCGCCGAACTCATCGCTGGGGGCTTTAGAGTTAACCAGCACTGCACCACCTGTGGTGTTACGTCCGAACAGAGTGCCTTGGGGGCCACGCAATACTTCAACGCTTTCAAGGTCGAATGTGTCCATCATGACGCCGTTATTCAATCCCATATAAACGCCATCAACAAATAGGCCTACCGCCGGATCGAAGGAAGGGATCGAGCCTCTCATTCCAACACCGCGAATAGAGAAGTTAGCGGTATGCTTTTGGGTGCCAACATCTTCAAGCAATACGCCGGGCATGCCGATCGACAGGTCATGAACACTGCGAATCTTTAGCGCATCAATCTGCTTGGAATTCATAGCGCTTATGGCTACAGGGATATCTTGCATTGATTCTTTCGTTTTCCGGGCCGTGACTACCACCTCTTCCATTAGCAGTGAAACGGTCGACTGACGCTGTTCCTCCTGGGCGCTGATGATGCCTGAACCGACTAAAGCTAGGACAGCTGTGGCTGCGTTAACTGCGAGTGACACTTTTTTATTTTTTATCATTGTTCAACCCCTTGGTAACTTATTTTTTAGTAATTGTATTTTTGATTAAGCACTTACCCTCTTCTCAGCCCGCTTTAAAAACTGCGTCGGGCTTGAGCCTATTTCAAGCACTGAGAGTTATTGATGTTTTTCACACTTCAAAAGTAATGCAATCAGCGACCAGTAAATTATCAGTCTGGATATCTTGCAGTTTGGAATATCACGACACATGCTTGTTAAATTGCGTCAATGCTGCCAGCGCAATTATCGGCAAAAAAGGAGGGGTTAATCGTTCCTGTACGTAATAAGGAGAGTTAATAAGGGATATTAATAAAGGGGTTAATAAAGGGACTTGAAAAATAACAGCTAGCTGAGCTATTGGGCGGGGCCTATGAGAAAAAACTATTGAATACGGCTCTTTGTCTCAATCGGGGACAGATAAGCTGAGGTGCCAGCCATAAACAGGTAAAGGCTTCTAGGGTTCTAAATCACGCATCCATAGGGAAGATGCAGAGGGCTAGTGTTTCCATTTAAATTTGAACCCAGTTAGTCTTTTTGGATAAACTTTAGACTGAGATTGGTCCAAGTTTCTAACAGGCTATAAGCTATTTTCGATTGGCTTTAGCCTTGCGACGGCGCGCGGCGACTTTTTCCAGGCGCAGCTTCTCGCGCTCTTCCTTCTCCGCTCTCAACACCTGAACCTGCTGCATCTCAACGTCAATTATATCCGGCGTCTCGAAGCTCACATTACCCAGAGTTCCGGCCCGCAGTTCATTGACAAAAATCGTCGAAACCCGCTCCAGATCTACCTGGCCGCGACTGCGCAGACAGCCTCGTTGAGCGCCAATAATCTCCAGCAACTCAATCTCGCTGCGTGGCAGCGTCTCAAATTTAAAGCGCTTCTGTAGCAATTCAGGGTATTTTTCCAACAGGAACTCTGCAGCAAAAAATGCCACATCCTCGTAGCTTACTGCCGTATTGCGAATCGCCCCAGTAGTCGCCAGTCGATAGCTGCCATTAGGGTTCTCGATCTTCGGCCAGAGGATTCCCGGCGTATCCAACAGCATAATGCCGTTGCGCAGGTTGATTCGCTGCTGCCCCTTAGTCACCGCAGGCTCATTACCAGTCTTAGCCATATGGCGGCCAGCGAGACAGTTGATCAGCGAAGACTTGCCCACATTGGGGATGCCGGTAACCATCACCAGCGTATTGCGCCCCTCTTTCTGCGGGCAGAGAGTATTGATCAGCTCAATTACCTGCTTAGCCGGATCAAAGTGCTGCAGATCCAGCGCCAAGGTCTTGGTATTGTCCTGCTGTTCATAGTACTCCTGCCACACCTTGGTGATCTCAGGATCGGCCAGATCGCACTTGTTGAGGATTTTGATCGAAGGCTTCTCAGTGACCAGATCCTGAATAAACGGATTAGAGCTGCTGAAAGGAATTCTCGCGTCGAGCACCTCAATCACCAGATTGACCAATGGCAATGATTCGATCATCTCGTTGCTGGCCTTGCGCATATGGCCGGGGTACCAATGTATCGACATTTAGGGATTCTCTGGTGTTTGAGCAGCTGGTTCGGTGCCGAAGGCACTGATGGGTGTATTTTCAGGGGCTGGGCGGATAAAAGCAAACCTGTGTGGGATAGTTAATTAGCAGCCAATTTGATGGGTGTTGTTTCGATAGCCTCAATTAATTGACTTTTAGTGTGTATCAAACAATAATATCTACACATTATGACGAATAGATCAAGCGAGACTCAATATGCGAACCAACATTGAAATAGACGATAAGTTAATGAGTGATGTTTTAAAGGCGACTGGCCTTAAGACTAAGAAAGATGTCGTTGAGCTTGGGCTTAAGACATTGATTAGATTAGAGAAGCAAGAAAATATTCGAAATTTTCGCGGCAAGCTAAATTGGACCGGTGATCTCGATGATATGAGGCGCGCATCTTGATTGTAGTGGACTCTAGTGTGTGGATAGATTACTTCTCTGGTGTGGTAAATATCCAAACCGACAAACTTGATGGCACATTGGGTCAAGGGCCTGTAGCTATAGGTGATTTGATCCTAACTGAAGTGTTGCAGGGCTTTAGGCATGACAAGGATTATAAGGCCGCCCGAGGTCTTTTTGAGGACGTCACCATTTTCGAGATGCTTGGGAGCCAAATGGCGATTAAAAGTGCTGATAATTTCAGAGCGTTAAGGAAAAAGGGGATTACTGTTCGTAAGACCGCTGATGTCATCATTGCAACGTTTTGTATTGAGCAAAAACTCCCGCTTCTTTTTTCGGATAAAGATTTCAAACCCTTCGTTGAGCACTTAGGCTTAGTGGCGTTTTGAAAAGCAATGCAGGTCCGGGTTGAATTATCCTTGGGGTAATTGATATTATTTTATGTCAATTTTATCGATTCGTTTCTGATGTCGTCCGCCTTTGAAGTCAGCGCTAAGCCATGCATCCACAATCGAGATAGCCTTTTCCTGGCTCAGCAGGCGCTGACCAATAGCGATCATATTACAATTGCCATGTTCTTTGGATAGGCGTGCAGTCTGATCGCTCCAGACTACCGCACAGCAGATTCCTCGGAGTCGATTTGCGACAATTTCTTCATTTCCACTTCCGCCGATTATGATCCCAAGAGTATTTGGGTCTTTTGCAACCGCTTCAGCTGCTGGTCCGACAAAGTCGGGGTAGTCCACCGGCTCGGTAGAATAGGTTCCGAAATCTTGAACTTGGATACCTTTAGATTCGAGATGCGCGTTTAAAATGGCCTTGTACTCGAAACCAGCGTGATCGCTTGCTATTGCTATGGTTTGATTCACTATATTCTCCTAACGCCAATGCTTTTAAAAACCAATTCATTAAAGTGAATGTATTATGTGTGGTGCCAGTTATCATTAGCGCCAGATACTACCGCAGAGCTTCTTGCTACATTTGGGAAGTCCTTAATGCTGATAATTTTTAAATCAAATTTCGTCGGATGTGGAACTGCTATTTTCAGCTTAACATTTGGGGCTAATCGTTTTACCGTAACTGAAATTTTTTCGATCATAGTTGGAATCACTCGCGCACCAATTATTACTTCCTTTATAGAATTTACGGGCAAACAAAATACGCCGGGCCCCCAACTTGGCGAGCCACGTTTTTCCTGACTAATAATTCTAAATTCATTTTCATATTCCCAAGATGACGACTTATTATTGAAATAATTATTAGATTGCAAGGTGGGTCGATCATTCGTGTAGTGGACCTTATCGATGCCTGCATAAAGTGGGTTCCCTCTGTCATTTAAAGGTATATTTTTATTCAGTATTTCACTGTCGAAGCCAACACATAGACTTCTATGCTGATTTCCATAATGACTCCACATCAACATTTTTTCCGGGTCAGTGGTAAAGCATGCAATGCCGTAAATCGCAGACACTATGGATTGCCTTGAACGGTTCACTTCATCAATGGCTGCATCTGGCAATGTGGATCCGGATATATGAGGAATCACTGAAGGGCAACAATCAAAAGGATCATTAAATTCGGATGGTTTGCCAAATTTCATTTTCCCATCTTTCAGCAGATCAATAAAGTAACCGAAATTTTTTGTTCCATCTATCGATCTTCTATATTGGTAAATCATCATTTAAACACCTTATAAACTATTCTAGTATTATTTAAAAAAATTTCTATAAGTTATGATTTTCTCCCGTGAAAAAACTTACCCTATAATTTTCCATTTCGACCGGCGAGGAATAGCCTTCGTCGTATCCCAGTGTTCAAAAATCTTTACATCAGATACACGAAAGAAACCATAAAAATACGAAAATAATCAAGGTCAGACTCGAATTACAAAAAACAGAACTGCGAGACCGATGATTAACTGACTCATAATCCGCTACTTTGGGATGCTTGAATCTGCGAATGACTGAAAAATTTTCTCGACTATAAAGTTGTCACTATGGCGGATCAAGAAATTTGCTTACGGTACTTTGAAAATTAGCTACTATTTGATCTAGCGCAATTGGTAGTTGGGCCATCCTTAGGCCACCCGCTGATCGACGGGTGTGAAATCAAAATTCACAATAATCATTCTTCCGCTGCGACCGCAGCAGAATCTATTCCATACCTTCAAGTCTAAAGTCAACTGAGGGGCCGGCTAACATACTGCGGGTGTGTAATCAGAGTCCAAACCTCATTCTCGATTATTCGTTTTGATGAGAAAGACAAGCAGTGAAATGCGGCCTTTGATACCGCTTACAGTGCGGCGCTTAGCAAACCCTGCGTAATGTTACATAACGAAGGCATAAGTCATCCGCTCTAAAAATGAGAAAGGTCCAAAAATAACAGAGTAGGATTTAATTAAACAGGGGAGTTTAAAATGACCACCAGCACAACATACACCATGAAATCCATCGCCACTTACGCTGTCGGCGGCGGTTCACATCCCACCGTTAGCATGAATAATCAGTCAACAATTGTTGTTGGCTGGGCATCTACCGCAAGTACAAATATATATTGCAGGGTCGGCGTACCCGACGCGGATGGTCAAACTTGGCAGTGGGGAGAGCAGACCCAATACGATGGCGGAAACGCGGCTTCACTGGCGGTTAACAACAGCAATGTCGTTGTTGATGTGCACAGGTCCAGCACGGGTAGCAATAACCTGTTTTGCCGAGTGGGGGCCGTTGACCTATCAAGTCGGTCGATTTCTTGGGGTGAGAGCATAGAATTTGATGGCGGTGGCGACCCTTATGTTTCTCTTAATGACAACAATAGGGTGGTTGCAGTCTGGTCATCTACAAACAGTACAAATCTGTATTACAGGTCGGGAACTGTAGACCCTCGGCTCAGGACAATTACCTGGGAAGGTGGGCATAAATTTAGTGCGGGATCCCATCCAACAGTCTCCATCAACAATAATAATACAGTCATTTTTGGCTGGGCTTCGACTGCCAGTACCAAGCTTTTATACCAGGTTGGGTCGTTGGCCAGTGATGGAACATTGTTCGCCGCTCCATCGGTAGAGTACGATAATGGTGACCATGACTGTTTGACTATTGATGATAGCAATCTGGTTTGGGAGTCACATAAGAGCAGCAACTCCAATACCTCCTATTATGCTGTCGGCACCCTTATCACGAATACGCCTGTGTGGACGATTAATTGGGATACTCTCGATTACCCAAATGAGACCACCAGTAAGGTAATAATATCAATGCCGCCAGGTGGTCAAAGTGAGAATAAAAATGGCGTTAGTATCATTCTTAATGGTACTGATTTGTCGGTTAATCTTTGGCTTATTGGGCCTGTATCCTGATCCTTTATTTTTTCAAGGAGGCGTATAGGAAAAAGTCTGTCTTGGGTCAGGTATGATTTTCTCGGCAGACTAAAACTTACCGTTGTCATTCTTCCACTGGGACTGCAGTGGAATAGCTTCCGTCGTATCCCAGTGTTCAACAAGCTTTAGATCAGATATACGAAAGAGATCATAAAAAGACGAGTGGATATCATTCTTAAAACCTTCGCTCATAGCAAGGATAAAATTCCCTTCGGCAAGTACTAGGTGCAGCCTCTTATAATCAACTATCAAATCACCCTGGGCAGTGGTCGCAGATAATCGGACCCTCAATTCCTTCACGCTGTCTTCCCCTTCAGGGCTGTGCTCTATAAACCCCTCGGGCCCGAAGTAGGCCTCCAGTCGCTCTAGGTCATGATTAAGCACAACCTCTTCAACAAAACCCCGCACAAGCTGGCGATTAGTTTCTGTACATTCAAGATCAGAGACCTGTGTAGGCCCATCCACCATGCTGTGACCAGATTTATTCGGCCCCAACCTAGGCTGAATATTGTCCCAGTGCTCGACAGTCTGATCGCCCTCAAAGCGGAACACTTCAAAACCTATGCGTCGGCTACTAAAGTCATATTCTGTATGGCCAAAAACGAAATCGCCATCTGAAAAAATACGCACAATGTTTACTTTGGGAGAGGTTATTGAAAGGCGCTGAAAGAGGGCGGCTAGACCTTCGCCGCCCTCCTGGGTTTGTGGATTATGCTGAATGTACTTATCGGGATTTACAACGACAGTTGCCGCCTCGTCTCCAGTCTCGATGCCTTTGAGCAAAGCGCAGATAAGTTTTTTACGATCATCACTCATTGATTTACAAGCCCTGCTGTTTGTGACTCAAAATATTGGCCATCTATTCTATTTGCTAAAAAAAGCCTGAGCCCGATGCTGAATCTCTTCCGGTGTCAGGTCTTCCTTGTGGGTGCTGATAAACCAAATATGGCCAAATGGATCTTTCAATGTGCCCATGCGGTCGCCATAAAACTGATCTTCTACCGACTTGATATCCAGAGCGCCGGCATCAATCGCTTGCTCAAACATGGCATCCACGTCTTCTACATAAAGATGTATCGCAACTGTCGACCCACCCAGTGTGTCAGGGCTTGGCATTGGGCTGTCTTCGGAGGGCTCGGATAACATAATTAGAGAATCACCGATTTTGATTTCTGCGTGGGCTATATCACCGGTTGGGGTGTTAAGGCGGAATACCTCAGTGGCTCCAAATGCGAGTTTATAGAATTCTATTGCGTCTTTAGCGCCTGAGATACTTAGGTAGGGGGTAGCTGTGTTGTAGCCATCTGGGATAGGTTTTGCTGTCATGTTGTTTCTCCTTTAGTAAAAGCTTCCATTTATTCAAGCGACTTCAACACCCGCTTTAGCTCTGTCCGGGTAGAATCAATCGCACTTACTATCTGATCCGCTGAATTTCTGTCATCCATCATGGTCCCCCAGTTGTCCGCCCACACTGTTTTAAGAGCAGCCGCCTGGGACTGAACAGATTCCGTAGTGAGCATGCTCAGATCCTCAATCAGCCCCACCTTGACCCAGCCTTTGCGCGGTTTGCCTTCCTGCCCATCACCATCGTAGTGAGCGCTATAAACCAACTGCACAGGGCGAAGAGCACACTGAAGAGGACTTTGAGTTGGTAGAGGTTTAGTTTGCTGGAGCCTAGTTTATTAACCTTAGGCGTTTTCATTGTGATTCCTGCCAGTACAAAGATCCGATGCGAAGCCTGTTAAGTCCACTGTGGCTAAGCTTATTCATAGCCTAGTTTGAATTCAGTATCACCGAGCGAATAGCAAAGCCTATGGGACCCTGACTCACTAAAAGTAGTAGGAATGCGGCATAAGATAGCAGCGAGGCTGCCATGCTTCCTAGGCCTGCGCCTATACCGCCAAAGATTGCCGTTGTAATAAGGAAGCCAAGCCCTTCCGCATTGTTGTCGGTGGCGACGGTCAAGCCAAATATCACGCCAGCGAATCCACCGAGACCGATGCAGCCCTCGCGGATCTTTCGTTCTGGGTCGCGCATGATGTGATTTAAGATATTCACCATAATGGCGCTGATCACCAGGCCGATTCCGGCTCCGATTAGGGGCGATACTTCCATCCAGGTGGCGTAGTCATAGCCGACAACGCCTCCGCCGCAGGCGACTAGGGCGATGGCGATGGGGGGCATGGATTTGTTGGCGGGTTGTTGAGTATTGGTGTTCACTTTAGATTTCCTTATCCAGTGATGGGTGCTTTGGGTATTGGGCGACGTCTGAATTACAGGCTTCTTTTCCCCTTGCAGTTCCGTTGCTTAAGAATATTAATTAACTATTCCCTGCCGACTATAAAGCGGCCAATCCCTGAGATCAAGCCGTTCATCTACTGTGCGGTTTAAATGAATTCTTAGTTGCTTTTGATCATTTTATAAGGCCAAAAAAGGAGGGTTTCGCGGTCTTCAATAAAGCCCCCATTGCAGGGGCTTTATTATTTTAGTCATACTACTAGGAATCCAATCGGTCCAATACCTGGCGTAACTGCGTTGCACTGGGTCGCATCTTGTAGTCTTCACCAATATAGAACCATTGCACTATACCCAGCTCATCGAGCAATATCATGGCGGGATGAGGTAATTCTTTGTCTCTGCGTATGCCATATAAATCGGCAACTATGAGATCGGCGTCAGATAGGAAGTGATAGGGGCGATCCATACGGTCGGCCATCTTCTGCATGCCGGTTGCGTCGTCTGGGCTAATAGCCAACACTTGGTAGCCAAGTTTCTCCAGCTCTGGCAGCAGGATTTGAATATCTTGCAGATGGCCAACACAGAATGGACACCAGTGGCCGCGGTAGAAAATCATTAGAATCTTGTCGCCGCGCAGCTGGGACAGTTTGACCGAATCGTCATTCAGAGCTTGCAGGGAAAAGTCTGGTGCTAGCTTCCCAGTCTCTAGTTTTACGCTGGCTACATCGGTAAATCCGGTTTCTGAAGTAATCGCCTTGTCGATTACTGGATCATTGTCACAGGCAGCAAGCAATACGATTGCGCACAGCAGGCGTAAGCGGTTCTTTCTCTTCACGATATCTATCCTTGGGTTGACTAACGCGTTTCCAACGATTCGAATCTATGCGGAGAACTTAAGTTAATAGTATTTCGCATTCCCTGATACTTTTAATCTTGGGGTAGAGGGTAGTCCGCAATAATCGTCGTCTTCTCGTATATTAAATGATTTGATAGCTCCTGTGTAGCCGCCATACAGGTCATTTTTGCTAAATTCGTTGCCTATGGACGGGCACTCCCCGGATGCTTTTGTACAATCATCTCTAATTTTTTTGTTGCAATACCAGCCCTGATAAAAAGCTATATTTCCTGATGAGTAAAAACGATTATCTGATATAGAATTATAATTAGACTCATCTCTAATTTTAATTGGATCACCATTCACTCTTAAGAATCTGTTCTTAAAAACAATATTGTTCGACGAGTAATGTGCGAAATAAATTGCATGAATAGCAGAAGCTTCTGCTGAATTGTTTAATATATCAACGAAGTGATTATTGGAAATTGAGTTATTTCGGGAATTTACAAAACGTATAGCGGCCGTTGAATAGCTAGAGGTGCTGTATCTTCCTCCAATTCTGAAAAAAAACATGCCGTACAGCTCATTCCCTGAGTTCCAGTGACTAACCTGATTTCTATTGCCGTTAAATGACATGGCTGTATTGTAATTTTGTACTTTAATATATCTAAATCTGAGATTGCTCGCAGTACCATTTTGTTTGTTCAATTTAAACCAAGTATCTATAGTCCCTCCACCATCAAATATTGGTCTTTCACTGGTAAAATCAATAGGTGTAAATGTAATCGAATGGCCATTGGTATAAGTCCAGATGATCGACTGACCATAGTAAATACCTTGGTTGATATGAATTTCTATCGGTTGATTAGGGTCGTACGATTCAAGAACATTCTGTGCTCGGGAAAGGGTAATGATCGGAAGTGAGTTTGACAGCCCATCATTTTTATCATTACCATATGGAGAAACAAAAATTTTAAAAGGGCTTGATGAATAAGAGAAACTACTCCATATAACGATCAACATTACTACTATATATTTCATCTATTCCCCGTAATCTTCGATGCTGTAATCACTTGATTCTTCGCAAGTCTTAATTATCTAGTCGTATATGGCGTTATAGTTTTCGCGCAATCATGAAAACACCGACGTCATTAATTCCGTGATGCCACTGGGCTTCAATCACAAAGCCCGCATCAGTAACTTCCTTCGTTAGCTGGGATTCCGTTAACACAAATACATCAGGTATCAGCCCGAGAAATTGGCCCAATGGCACGATCAGTTTGATGAAGCGCATATACGAACTACCCAAACAGGCTGTGCTGCTAATAAAAAGGCCTCCAGGCTTTAAAATTCTGGCTACCTCCGAAAGCACGGCTTGCCTGTCTGGGAGTAAATGAATCACGTTTAACCCCAACACTGCGTCCAAACTGGCTGTCTCTGCATTGAACTCAGAGAGGGTTCCACGAGTGAATCGAATATTCTCAATGTGGGATTTGGTAGCTCTCTCACGGCCAATTTCAAGCATCTTCTCAGATATGTCGATAGCATCAATATGTGCCACATGCGGCGCGTGCTGAACTGCCGTTGCCCCGGTTCCGCAGCCAAACTCTAACACCCGCATGTCAGGGGTAAAGAGCTTTTGCGTTTCGGAAAGCTTCCGCTGGTAAGACTCTACGTCGGAAATCGAGCTCTTTGAATACCCCGAAGCCTTTCTGTCCCAGAATGTCTCGGATTTGCCCATACTCACCTCTATCAAACGAATACTTTAGTGTAGATCACCGCGGCTCCTCCCATCCCCGATAAACCAAAGCCAATGACTACCTATAATTAAGGTCTGCGCCATTGTGCTTCCTAATTCACCTACCAGTCGAAACTGCCACCTGCAAAGAGAGTCAGTGATACACTTTCCAATTGTTGTCGACAGTGAATCCCTTACAAAAATGAAAGACTGTAACCAATGTGGAAAGTGCTGCATCAAATACGGCGACGGCGCGCTCTCTGCAACAGCGGACGAAATCGAAATGTGGGAGCTGTTTGAACCGCATATCTACCAGTATGTAAAAGACAATGAAATCTGGTTTAGCCCGGATACCGGTCTACAACTCAGTCGCTGCCCTTTTCTTGAGGTTGAGCCCAATCAGGATAAAGAAAAATATACCTGCTCTATCTACCAAAGCCGACCTGAAGACTGCAGGCACTACCCAAGTAATATTGCGGAAATGATTCGAGATGAATGCGAAATGATTGAGGTTAAAGACTTGGATGACTTCGCAAAAGCGCAATCCAAATTGGATGACCTGATGGAAGATAGTCGGCCGAGACGGCAGTAAACCGTTCAGGAGTTGCATATATCCAGCCCTTTTATGGCTGCCATTAGTTTAAGCCTATTGATTGCACGCCACCTTAATCGCTAAATGACGCTATGTTTACGCGAACGGTATTGAGGGTTTTGTAAGCGGGCAATCGCATTGGCCAATTGAACTCCATGGGCCATTTTTTAATCTATAAACTTAATCGGTTCTTTTAGAGTGATAGTAATAAGGGAATCCATGCCTGCGATATGCGAGTACTTATTGCCCCTAGGGTTGTGGCCCAAATCAACCAGTCCATTTAGGGTTCTTCTGAATCCCTGTGTTTGTCCTTAAAAACAAGCCTTTTAGGCCCTAGAGCGCCGTAACTTTGGGGTGCTGGTACGCGGACTACAATGACTTGCGCAGGTCCTACCCCAATTAACCCTTTCAAATAAAGGAGATAAGTTCTCCTTTGTTACTGTCTAGGACGGTGTTTTTGCAGTATATGAGCCCTTTTCACCGGATTTGGGAGCGATAATCTCTACCTTTTTATCTTCTATTATGATCTTGATGATTTGCCCTGCATCAGATTTTTTAATAGATACTTTTTCGTCGGCTATCCATAATGTAGAGCCTTGCTTTTGATAAGATACAGTCCAATAGTCTGCAGAACCGGTTGATATCAATAACCCATATGTAGGGCTCTCATTCAGACTCCCTATAATGCCTATATCCACAAGTTGATTTTCCTCAGCATTTAATACAACTTGCACATTTTCAATATCAGAATTGTTGTTGTTTACGACCTTAACCCTTACTCCAAAATGTGTAGCCATGATTAATCCCCGTTAAGTTGTTACGAATTATTTACTACAGTTCATCGTGCTGTATGTGTTTTTTAAAAGATCTTTTAGGATGGTTTAGTTGAGCCTCCTTTAGATCAACTTCTTTTGCTATTAAGGTATATGAGCCATTACTTTCTCCCTTGGTATTACTCATAAGGCATCCCGTAGGGTCTACATAGCACTGAGCACCACCCAGTACGTGTCTCGCCAGCTTTCCGTTTTGTACTATTTGTATTTCAAGTACTTCATTGGTCTCAAAATAATAGTTTTCGAAGGTTACTAGGTCACCATTGTTAATCTCCCCTAACTCAACCTCATCCCAGCCGCTAGCCGTTCCAGAATTAATTTTGACACGAAGAGTTATATCGTCTGATATGTAGCCTTTGCCTTGCACATAACTACTAAGTAGAGCAGCGCTACCTGTATGCCCAGTTGAAATTGCAAGCAGTTGTTTTATCGAGAGCCCTGTAAAATGGCCTATAAGGGGTGGCATTGGGCCTGCATTTCCCCAGTTCTGTATCAACATTCGTCTTTCTAAGTAGTTGCCTACTGTTCCTACCAGTAAATCTGCTATCGCGAGAATCCCTGTTAATACCACATTCTTCTCAATTAAACCTGTTGCCGATGCATCCATAGCGGATGACGTAATTGTGCATTGAAAGCTTTCAATTTTATAACAAGTATTCATGGTGCTTTCTCCCCGAAGGTTGTTGATTAATGTAAGTTAGAGCAAGGCTAAATTAAACCAAAGAAAGAATTTCGGAATCTGTTGCCGGTAGCCGGGTGGCCTATTTGGTGCTGTCTAAAAAAGCCTTCTAGTGACGCCGCCGGTACTATGATAATTACACTAACCCGCCGATATTTATGGTGAGATATTTTTGATATGAGATGCTTGAATTTAGCAGGAAGCACAACCCCTAGGGATAGCCGTAATAAGCCTATAGAGCAGTTTCGCTTTGAGAGAAAATAGTCATTTATATTCATCACTAATCTTTGGCTCACTAGGACTGTACCTATCTATACGTGATATTTGGTGAAGAGCTGTAGTTTTAGGAGTGTCTGGGATTAGTTGCGAAGGTTGCTAGTGTAGTTTCTGCCGCGTAAAGCTCAAACTATGCTCATCCATATTGCTGGTAAATACTGAATCTAGCGGGCTAATCCGGACATCCGTATTGGGTTGTACTAGCTTGGATAGGATCTAGAGGTATTTCATTGGAGGCAGACTTGGGTTTCGCTTATAAGAGTCCGTAGGGAGCGTTTTTAATTCGAGGCTGACCTCAAGGATAGGCTGGTGTGGCTAGCCACTTGGCGATTCGAACCCTCTTTACCCTGAAGTCTTTCTAAAACCCACTGCAGCCAAAACTAGCACCCACAGCGAGAGTCGGCGATACACATTTCCTCTGCTATCCACAGTGAAACCGCAACAAATATGAAAGACTGTAACCAATGTGGACAGTGCTGGATCAAATATGGCGACGGCGCGCTCTCCGCAACAGCGGCCGAAATCGATATGTGGGAGTTGTTTGGTCCGCATATTTATCAATATGTAAAAGACAACGAAATCTGGTTTTATCCGGACACCGGGCTACAGCTGACCCGCTGCACCTTTCTTGAGATCGAGGCTGGCCAGGGTAAAGAAAAATACACCTGCTCTATCTACCAAAGGCGACCTGAAGACTGCAGACACTATCCACGTAATATTGCCGAAATGGTTCGCGATGAATGCGAGATGATTGAGGTTCAAGATTCAGGCGACTTTAAAAAGGCGCAATCTAAATTGGATGATCTTATGGAAGATGGTCGTCTGAGAAGGCGATAAAGCTTTCAGACTTGGAACGGCTGACAGCCGTCCCAAGCCTTATTTGTGTATGCATTGCTGCTATTTCAGGACTAACCAAAGAGCATGCAATACGCCTGGCACATAAAAGAAAAGGCAGAGCACGATGTTTATAAGTAGATCTTTGCCTGCACCGTTGTTAAGAAACGTCGCTAGTGGTGGTAGTAGGATTGCAAGAATTACCAATAGTGTTTTGTTCATATCACGATACCTCCGTCATTGGTAGGTTACCAAATGTGGTGCTGGTTATAGGCAACCTAAGGGTCTGGTTGTGAAGTCGCCCGCTGACCTCATTATTATCGGACCCTTAATTGATAGATCATTTTTGAGTTTCACGCCCAGTGAAAGGGCTATTGCCAGCCAAGATAGACCACTGAGGGGGTTCGCCCTTCAGCTGAACCTCAAGTCAGAGTCACATCCTGAGAGCTAATCTTGCAGGTTTACAATTACCACTCACTCGAAAAAACAATTTTATCGTCATTGATAGTTTTGAGGACTTGTATGTTCTTGATTTCCTCTGAGGCAATAGTGATTGGATTTTTATTTAGTACTACGAAATCCGCCTGCTTACCAATTTCAATGGAGCCCTTTATCGACTCTTCAAAGTGCTGATAGGCAGACCAGAGGGTCATTGCTTTCAATCCATCCAAAGGTGAAAGTTTATGCTCCTCACCAAGCGTTTTATTAGTGCGAGTGACGCGATTAACAGCACTGTCGAGAATTCTCATTGAATTTGGGAATGTCACCGGTGCGTCTGAGTGGATGGTGAACTGCATTTTTTCTTCAGTAAACCATCCTGTTGGTGAAATATTCATAGCACGCTCGATGCCTGCTACCGAGTCACGGTGCCAATCCCCCCAATAGAAAGTGTGCATCGGATAGAGTGCGGGTAGGATCCCGAGATCCTTTAATGGTTTGATTTGATCTTTGCGTGTGAACTGGCCGTGAATCATGACTGTACGGTGATCACCAAGCTCTTGTTCCTTAGAAATCGTCGTAACGAGCCGAATTAACTGGTCAATAGCAGCGTCGCCATTGGTATGAACAAGAAGCTGCCAGTTATTCGCATAAGCTAATTTCATCCATTTTAAAGCTTCGTCATCTGAAAAAGCGGGGTAACCCGAATAGCTTTTAGGTTGGCCTGGAGGTGGCTCATAGTATGGTTCTGTAAACCATGCTGTTTTGCCTTGAGGCGAACCATCGAAAGTCAATTTCACGCCACCAATGCGAAAGCCGCTATGGTATTCCTTCGACATAAGCTCCGCATGCAAAATGGGGTCATCTCCAAGCGCCTTGATATCGACGTATGAAATAATATCTATATCAAATCCAGTTGATGCAGCAATTTGGGGCAACGTATTAAGGGTAGCTGAATCAGTTTTTCCCTCTTGCACAGTAGTAAAGCCATTAGACAGATAGCTATACTCTCCCGCTTTATACAATTCAACTAAATCGTCCTGAGTGAATGCAGGTATCAATTTAAAGAAAATCATAAAGTGCGCATTTTCCTGCATCACTCCACTTGGGGTTTTTCCGTCGGCCTCTCTTTCAATGATTCCGCCTGTGGGATCCTGTGTTTCTGCGTTAATGCCCATCATTTCAAGTGCTTTGCTGTTGTAGGCTCCCAAATGTCCTGATTGATGCATAACAACGATCGGTAGTTCAGTGGTGACGGCGTCTAAATCATGGCGGTTAGGATGACGTTTTTCTGCAAGCTGTGAGTCGTCATAGTTGAACCCGATTACTACATTGTAGTTTTTTACCATCGGAGACTCTTTTATAAAATCCCGTAATGTCGCTTGCAAGTCAGCAATGGTGTTTACAGATCCGTCAGGTTCAGGCAGTAAATTCGCCACTAAAGACTGAGCGCCAACACCTGAAAAATGACTATGCGCATCAATAAAACCCGGCACAATTGTATTCATCTTAAGGTCAATGACATTAGTGTTGGGGCCTTCTAAGGTTTTAATATCCTTGGAACTTCCTACATCGAAAACCAATCCATCTTTAGTTGCTATGGCTTCTGCGTAGGGATTTCCATCATCAATTGTGATGACATTTCCATTGATATAAATCGTATCGGCATATTCCCTGTCTTGCTGTTCGCATGCGGTAAGAAGCAAAAGTAGGCTACAAAATATTATTTTTAGGTTCAAATATTTCATTTTAGGACTCAACGTAATTTCCTGAGTAGTGATTAATCCCCGGGAATAATAAGTAAGATTTCAATGAGCTAAATAACAGAGCTATTCGTTATAGCATAGTTCTGAAGCTTTCATTATTCAACGCGTCTATTTAGGATTTTAGTATACGCCTCACTCCCGATCCCGTTTAGGCTGTAATAGTAGACATTACCTTATTGGGTATTTTTTTATAATTTTGGTTGGCGTTGAAAAGGCTATTAAGTTGCTTGGCTTTTATTAAAGCCCTTCTATCCAAATATAGCCACTAGTTCCCTACTCAATGCCTGCAATCCCTTACCTTTATGGCTAATTTTCCAGGCAATAAAATTCTCATGCTCAGATCTTTTAGTCAGCCCTAGCTCCAAAAGCTCCCCACTATAGAGGAGCTCTTGAATACGCTGTCGAGGTAAATGGCCTATGCCAATGCCTGCTCGTATAGCCTCGACTTTTTGATCAACATTTTGCACGTAGAGTTTTTTGCCATCACTGCTTAAGCCTTCGCTGCGAGTAATGCCCGTTACCGACGTATCATGGGTAACGATCTTCCGAAGCTTGGCGAGCTGAGCTTCGGCGTCTTCAGGCTTATTGGCTATGCCCGCCAATTCATGGCTAGACGCAATCACCAGTACCAAATCTGCCGGGCTGATTGGTACAGCGCGATAACCCTTTTGTAATGCAAACCGTAGGGGTCGGACCCAATTAACCGCTTGATTTCATTTAGCTTTCATCCAAAATCAGGTGCCTATAGTTGTTTAAACCATTGTTTTTGGCATCAAAATCACAGGTATAAGATGCTCTTCGCTCTCTCACCCTATACAGCCCTTCTTGCCCTTCAATCTGTCGCGCTTTTGCGCTCACTCCCAATGCCTCCTTAACACCTTGAACATACGCCTCACTCCCGACAGCCAAGCTCTCTGACCATAATGGCTTCCTGACCGCGCAGTCTTTTTTCAACTCAGCCTTGACCCACCCTTTATGTTCCGATTGCAATTGTGTCAGGTTACTAATACCCAATAGTTCCCTCAGCGCCCGATAATCAATTACGCTATACCGATCAAGAGGGTTCTGTATTTCCTGATATCCGCTGTTGACCCAACCGGATGGATGAGAAACAGCGCCTGCCCTCACCATGTTCATGTCGATATACACCAGGCACTGAGCGAGATAACCCTCTGTATCAATCGCGGTTGCGTGGTAACGATCTTCCCAAAACGCGCCCTTTCGATTTTTTCGCTGATTGTATTCCTGAGCGGTTCGCCCCGCTATAAGCTGCATGCTTCTAGGGATAACATCTTGTCCGGTATCCTTTACCAATAAATGGATATGGTTTGAGGTTACGATGTAGTTGAGAACACACAAGCCAAACCGTTTTTTTGCTTCAAACAACCAATGCCGCCAGCGCTTACGATCACACGCAAACTTCAACAAAAATTGGCTGCGGTGGCAACGATGCGTGATATGCCATACACGGCCAGGAATATAGTATCTGTTTGCACGAGGCATTTAGTTTTCTCCTTAAAACCTGTATTTCGCCCTAAAAATAGGACCTGTAAGCCCTAGATAGCCGCCATTACTAGATGCTTTTATCTACACTTCAATGACTTATGTAGGTCCGACCCCATTCACCTCGAGTAATCGATAACGCTATGCAGCTATGCGGTAATGCGGTAATGCTGCAATGCATAGGATCCCAAAGTATCATAGCGAGGTTTATATTATGATCACAACTTAAATAGGAATTGAAACCAGTGGACGATGAAAGTTTAGGCGATGATGGGCACGAACAGGTTGGAAAAACTAGAAAAGAAAGATACATTGAAATTCAAAAAAAATATAGAAGCATAGAAATCGATGCTAGCGCTCCTCAAGCTGGACAAGACAAAAGAAGCCGAATGGTGGACGGCCTAAGTCTAACTGATCATGAACTCTTAGAATCGAAAGACGATGCTATGACGCCAGAAGAGCCGCTGCTAGAATCGACGATCGTTGAGATACTGAATCAAGAGATTACACATTTAGAGATTGAAGATTTGAAGTCGGACGCCAAGAAAATGCGTCGAGAGATTGCAAATTTGAAGACGCCAGAAGAGCCGGCTCTAAAATCCGATGTTATTAATAATCGTCGAGAAATTACAGAGCTGAAGAGGCAATCTATAAAGTATAGAGTTTATTTCTTTATTGTAATTTTGGGGATACTTGCTGTAAAAGTAGTAGGTTTTAAGGGTACAATTTAGGAAAGTCCTGAGCTTGCTGGATAATTTGTTTCATTTTTTCCTCTTCAATGACTATACGGCCCATAGCATCAGAAACTATGCCTTCACCGCTGGACATGGCGTCTTCTAGTTTCGAGATATTTTGACTTACATCCCCTTTCTGATAAGCAAGTTAGGAAATCCACTGTGCCATCTTTACAGTAATCGAGTCGGCATGTTTTTTTGCTGTATTACCAAGCGATTGAACGAGGTTTTGTGGATTGTTAGCTGTGGAGCTATCAAAGGTGTCGATTTGTGCGAAGTGATTTGACGCAGTTTCAACAGCTGTTCCTATGGCATTTAGCTGGGCGTCGGGTAGTCGATGATAAGGTAGGTTTGAAAATATTCTAGCTAAACCAAAAGAACGCTCGAAATCCTGCCTAAACGGCTCGAAAGATAAAATACTATCCCATTCAGGGCGTGTATATATTCCCTCCGAATCATAGCCAACCA
>CAWLBR010000002.1:0-50392 GCA_963855085.1 Gammaproteobacteria bacterium | reverse complement strand
GTTTATAGCCCCTACTTGGCCCGTGGCATATTGCGCTATGAGCGAGGTCGTAAAGCGGCAGCCAAAGTCGATCTCAACCAGAGCTATAAGCTATTGCCTACGGCCAAGGCCAGTTATTACTTAGGTGAGCTGGCCTTGGATGTAAAGCAGTACCAGCAAGCTAACAATTATTTTCAGCAGGCTGCCCAAGATCGCGGTGAACTTGGCAACCAAAGCAGAGAAAAGATCCAGCAGGTCAATCTGCAGCTCCGCCCCCATAGTTTTTTAGCCTTTAGTCAGGCCGTCAGCAACAAGGGTGCGCTATTAGTTAATATGGTTAATACCAGTCCACGTGCTATGCGTAGTATTATTTTAAAAATCGATGGCCCGATAGATCAAGCTGGTTATGGTCAAACCAAGACCATGGCACTGACTAAAACGCTTCAGCCTGGCCAACAAGTGACGATTAATACTGGACTCAGTTATTTTTTGCCAAACCAGAAAAAGGCGCGTTATCGCGTCGAGGCACAGAGCGCAAAGCTGGTAAACTAATGTTTATTAACGACGCGCCGAGGAGATCTTGTAATGATGCCTGAGAAGAAGCAAAAGCCGCCCTGCGCTGTGTGTACATTAGTGCGCACCTACCTGCTGGTCGCAGTACCAATTATTTTGATAATGTGGATCAGACCGGAAGTCAGTCGTCTCAAAGGCTATGATCTCACCAATATATTTTCCACGCTAATTGGTGTAATGCTGGTCTGCACAATTCTGTGGAAGGCCTACCATGAATTTTGGAAACCGAAGATCGATGCCGCCAGAAAAAATAAGAACTGATTGTTGGGGGTGCCGACACTTTCAGATAACCCATCAAGCGAAAATGCCCTATGGCTGTCAGGCAATGGGTTTTAAGTCAAAAATGCTGCCCTGCTTAGCGGTTGCCCAAATCGATGGCACCAACTGCCTAAGCTTCCAGCCGAAGCCGGTGGTTAAAAAATAAATCTGCGGGCCTTACTCTATACAGCGCTACATTTCCTACTAGTCCTCGCGCACCAGCATAAAAGGCTGGGCAACGTTACGCGCTTGTCGGCAAGACAGACGGCCGCTGTAGGTGTTCACCGCACAGCGGAAAATATCTTGATGCAGGCCCTGGCTTGAGGTCCAGTGATTTTCTACGGCAATGTCCGGGAATACGTTGTGATTAATGGCTGGTGCGACACAGGCTTCTTCAGTGACAGACTGCATCTCAGAGTCTGTTGGCAGGCGCCATACAACGCCAGATTTCTCGGAGAATTCCGTTGCATAATCCATTGCTTCCTGCCAGTTAAGAGAGAGAATTTCTCCTTTACAGCGGAAGTTTGAAAAGCGCTGTCCTGCAGAGCAACGGTACCAGGTCACCCCGCTTTCGCTGTCCTTGGCGAAGCCCTCTTTATTGACCACGAAGCGGCCTTTATCGCCTCGGGAAATACTCTCACTGCAGGTCTCTTCGCTGCGATAATCGCCACAACTGCTGAGGACCGACAGAGCGACTAGAGCTGATAGCAGCGACAAACCTCTGCGACCAGACTTTTTTACTAGTGTCAAAATCACAATATAGCCTCCTTGTATGGGGTGTGGTGAGTTAGAAGTTCCGCCATAACTCTTTATCTGAGCTCTTTTTCTGATCTGTACTGCTTTCCTACATCTATGACAATTACCCTGTCATAACAGCATATACTAGTATGCCGCGGCGTCACAATTTGACAGCCCGCCGCATATCTTAGTAATCGGCAGATCGAGGAATAATTCTAGTTGAGACAAATCATTATCTCTGGGCATTATCATTGCTCAATGTTTTGTCAGAGCTGTCGATATAGTTGGGTAGATCAGGAGTAAGTCGGTTCTGTAATGCTAGACCAGCAGCGATGACTCAAAAAAAGTAACAATAGATATTAGTTCTGCCCGATCACTGCATCAGGCAATTAAAATTTTCGAAATTGGTAAGGAATGTTCATGGATCTCGCAACGATTATTGGCCTGCTCGGCGCCTTCGGTTTGATTTTTATGGCTATCGACGATATGGCTGCTTTTATCGATACGCCATCGATGCTAATCGTGGTCGGCGGCTCGATCATGGTTGTTATGTTTCGCTCTTCTCTCGGAGAGTTTCTCGGTGCCATAGCCGTCATGGGCAAGACCTTCAAAAACAAAATCGATGAGCCAGGCGCATTGATCGAACAGATTGTTGAACTCGCCACGATCGCGCGCAAAGACGGCATGATCGCCCTTGAAGGCCAGGAAATCGACAATCCCTTTATGTCCAAAGCGGTGTCCATGTTAGTTGATGGCACAGACCCAGTGATTATTAAAAGCTCACTGGACAGAGAATTGATCAGCACCAAACAGCGTCACGCTCGCGGGGCAAAAATCTTCTCCGCCTGGGGCGAAATTGCCCCGGCTATGGGAATGATCGGCACTCTGATTGGTCTGGTGCAGATGTTGGGTAATATGGGTGATCCAAAATCCATTGGACCAGCGATGGCGGTGGCCTTGTTAACTACCATGTATGGCGCCATTCTGGCCAACGTAATCTGTTTGCCGATTGCCATGAAACTGGAAAACCAAGCTGATTTAGAAGCGGCCAATAACGAGCTGATTATCGAAGGCATATTGTTTATTCAGGACGGCGGTAACCCGCGTGTACTGAGTGACTTCTTGGGCTCTTTCCTGGGGCCAAAAGCTCGCTCTAAACTCGCGGCAGCCTAAGTTATCCCATGGCAGATGATCCAGAGCTAGAGAAGGTCCCGGCAGAGGGCGGTGGTGTTCAAGAGCCCAGCGCACCGCCGCCGGATGAATGTCCACCCTGTAAGAGTGGCGCTCCCTCGTGGATGGCGACCTTTGCCGATATGGCAACACTGCTCATGGCATTCTTTGTTCTATTGCTCTCATTTGCCGAAGTTAATGTACCGAAATTTAAGCAGGTTGCCGGCTCCATCGCCTACGCCTTTGGTGTCGCACGCATAGTGCCAAAAATCTCCATTCCCACAGCTACCAGCCTGGTCAAGGAGGAGTACACCCCAGCCCTGGCAGAGGCAACGGTGGTTGATAAAAAGCGTCAGCGCTCAGAAGATATTACTCAGGAATTTGTCGTCAAAAAAACCGAGACCGAAGCTGCTGATTTCAAAACCGAAAAAGAATTTCGCAGTGTTACAGAAGCGCTTGCCGAGCAAATAGAGCAGGGGCAGGTAAAGGTCACCATCGAAGATAATAAGGTCGTGGTTGAACTCCAGTCAGAGCGCGCCAGCGGTGGTCAAGACAAAGATGATGCCGCCACCGGCGGTGGTGGTCCGATCAGTCAAGCCACCCTCGAAGTGGCGTCCAAAGTGATTGATCTGCAGTCGACCATTTCCACCGAGATCGAAGTGCGTAAACAGGCCCTAGCCTCAGGAGAGCAAAGCGGAGGCTTGGAGTCAGATAGCGATAGCAGTCAGTCATCTGGTGGCAATGCCGATCAGCGCAAACAGGATGTTGACGATACATACCAGCAGATACGCCTCTCTCTGGCTGCCGATATAAACAACGGTCTCGCCGAAGTTGAGCGCGACGGCGACAAAATCATTGTTCGCCTCGCGAGTCAGGGGTCCTTTGTCTCCGGCAGTGCCAATCTGCAGCCCGGCTTTTCTGGTCTGCTAACACGAGTTGGCAACTCCCTCTCAGCCACTAGCGGCAAAGTTCGCGTCGAAGGCCATACGGATAATATTCCAGTGGCCTTTAGTGAGCGCTTTAATTCCAACTGGGATCTTTCCGCGGCACGATCGGCTTCAGTAGCAGACTTTTTTGCCGGCAATTCAGAGCTAGATCAGAGTGCCATAACGGTTGCTGGCTTTGCCGATACCAGACCCATAGAATCCAATAACACTGCTGCCGGCCGTGCCCGCAACCGCCGTATTGAGGTGATTGTCGATGGCTCTTAATCAATACTACAGTCTTCTCCGTTTTCACCTGAGCAGGTTCCATTCGATCGGGGGAGACTGTTGATATGGCTGATGAACTAGAAGAGATTAAACCAGCCGACGGCGCGCCTGAGCCCATAGTCGCCGCCGTTGATACTGAGGATGAGCTGCCCAAGCCGCCGCCACCGCCAGAGGAGCCTGCGGAAGAGCCAGACTGCCCGCCCTGTAAAAGCGGCGCACCTGCATGGATGGCCACCTTTGCCGATATGGCGACGCTGCTCATGGCATTCTTTGTTCTACTGCTCTCCTTTGCCCATATGAACGTGCCTAAGTACAAAGAAGTCAGTGGCTCGATGAACGAAAAATTCGGTGTGCAGAAAATTGTTCCCGTCGTAGAGCAGCCCACCGCAGAAAATATTATTGCCAAACAGTATAAAACTGCCAAGGTGGACCCGACTCTGCTCGACGTGATTCAAGAGCAGACAACAGCTGAGCGGCAGCCCGACGACGCAGAGTTAAAAGACAAACTCAAGAAGGGCCAGTCTGATACCAACGCCGATGTTGAAGTCTTGAAGAAATCCCTGGCCAAAGAAATTGCCGAGGGCAAAGTCACAGTCACAGTCAAAGATAAGCAGCTAGTGGTCGAAGTGGTCTCCGAAGCCCAGACAGGCAAGCAGGGCGAGGACAGCAAGTCTAAGTCTGGCGCCAAGCTTATGCAGAGTGATTTAGAGGTCTATGCCAAAGTGGCCTCGGCCCAGGCTCAGGTAGCCTCACAGATCCAGTTAGTAGAAGCCTCACCGGAGTCTCTCGACGGCGACCTTAGCGGTCGTGGCAGTGAAGCTGGTGAACAGGCGATTGCCGATCAGTACGAGAAGATTCGTGCACGACTGTCTAACGAAATTGCTGAAGGCTTGGCTGAAGTCGAACGGGATGGCGACAAAATTATTGTCCGCCTTACCGAGCGCGGATCCTTTCGCAGCGGTTATGCGGACCTGCAGCCGTCGTTTAAACCGCTACTGGATAAAGTCGGTCAATCCATAACCGACGGCCCAGGCCTGATTACCATTGAAGGCCATACCGATAATATCCCCATGGCCTTCAGTGAGCGCTTTCGCTCCAACTGGGACCTCTCTGCGGCGCGCTCAGCAGCTGTAGCAGACTATCTGCTGGATAGCTCAGCGATTGACGATGGTCGTGTCTCGGTCACTGGATTGGCTGACACCAAACCGCTGGTGCCCAATGACTCCCCTGAGGGTCGCTCAAAAAACCGTCGCATAGAAGTGATTATCGACGGTAGTTGAAGCTCGAGGCTTGTGGGTTAGAGTGCCTAGTTAATGCTTGATACTTAATGACCGCGCTTTTCTTCGATCAGTGCAAAGATGGCGCGGGCATGTTCCTCGGTAATTTTAAATTTCTCACGCAACTCCTCAATGTGACACTGCTCATCCTCAGTCACCACACCATCGCTCAACGCTGAGGTAATTTCGGCTTCAAAGATAGCTTCTCGACGCGCCATTTGATTGGAAAACGCCGAGGCAACAATACCTGTTAGCAGTGCCACAGTGCAGACACCGAGCAGTGCTGTAAAGGCACCAATAGTCTGGCCCAAAGGGGTAATTGGATAGACATCACCGTAGCCAACCGTGGTCAGGGTGATCAGTGCCCACCACATGGTCTGTGGAATCGAGGCAAACTTTTCTGGCTGCGCATCGTACTCGGCGAGATACATTAGAGAGCTGGACAAAAACAACGCTATGCCCATGAGATAGAGGGCGGCAAAAAATGAGCGGCGCTCTTGATAGATAGCTGAAAATAGATCTTCCAGAGCTGAGGAGTAATGTGAAATTTTTAGCAGGCGCACCAGGCGTAGTACTCGCAGCCAACGTAGATCTACACCACCCATTACCAGGGGCAGCACACTTGGCAGAATCGCCAGCAGATCAATAATGCCTGTAAAGCTAAAGACATAATTAAACCGTCTCCCGCTTGCAGTGCTGGCTCGATTATCCTCGTCTGCGGCGACAGACCAAATACGCAGGCTGTATTCGAGTAAAAATATACTGACCGAAATAGTTTCAAAAATAACTAATGGGGTTCGATAGAGGCTGTTAAAACTCTCAACAGACTCCAGGCACACGGCAACCAAATTAAGCACAATCAGGATTGATAAGAACATGTCACAGCCGCGACTGACTTTGTCACCGTCGCTACTCTTGTTGAGGATGTTCATAACCCTCTGCTGACTCAAGATCATTTTCAGGAAGCCCCTTTTGTGTGCTTAGCGTTAAGCGCTTCCCTCGACAGAACAATTCAGCTGCTGAATAATTAGCGCATTACTTTTGTTATCGACGTATTTATGACATGCAGAGAAGAGTGCTGTCAAGTTTGCAGGCACTGCTATACAAGCAGGATATAAGATTTTAGGGGAGGGCTAGGGGGAGAAGCGAGAAGAGAGACGGAAAAAAAATAAAGCTGAAAACGACGAAAGTAAGAGTGCCAACAAACACATTCTGCCGCCACTTTTACTGAGCAGTTTGATAACTAAAGTCGGCCTCTATGAGGCAATGGCAATAGGCTGTTGCTTTAGCAGTGAGGGCAACAGTTTCCATGCCCCACGAATCTCGCTGACTAGACCCTTCACCTCACGCAGTGCATTGGCGTCATTATGCATGTTGGCAAACATTACACGGCGCGCCATATATTCATATAAGTCGTTGAGGTTACGTGCCAGCTCAGCACCCTTTTCGAAGTCCAAAGACTCTTGTAGGCCATAAATAATGCTCGTGGCACGATTAATAGATTGAGATTTCCCGACAATATTTTTACGTTCAATTTCACCCTCAGCAGATGACAGTGCATCGACTAAACCATCAAACAACATTTGAATAAGCTGCATCCCATCGGCGTAGTGGACCCCTGAAGCAGCATGGACGTTGCGGTATGCGTTAAGGGCTTTGTTGTTGATTGCCATTGTGATATCTCCGATACACTATTATTTCAAAGTTAATAATAGAATCGGAGTCTGCGTAGATTTCTTTAGTTAAAAATAGCTTTAATTCACTTTTTATAGGTAGCCAATCAAGCATCTATTAAGGGCAGTTGCTATAGCTGCTTTCAATACAGCTCACAGCTCGCGCCTCGGCTGCGATGATCTGCTCCTCCTCCAACTTGAGCTTAGCTATATAGGCTATATCGAAGGTCCCCGCCTGACCATTGAGCCTTGCCACCTCGCTCCAGACCAGTGCTTCAAATGATTTTGGTTCACTGGCTTCACCGGCCTGCAACATAAAGGCGTACATAAACTGCGCATTGCCATAGGCTTTTAGAGCGCCTTTCTTGAACCAGTATTGGGCCATCTCGTAATTCAGGTCAACACCTTTGCCCTCGTGATAGGCGAGCCCTAGCATATACTCAGAGTCCACCAGATCTTGTAGCGCCGCGCGCTTAAACCACTTCGCCGCGGTGCGCTGATTCTCTGCCACTCCATAGCCATGATAGTAGAGCATACCCATATTATGCTGTGCTTCTGCCAACCCCTGGTCAGCAGCCTTTCGGTACCAATCCATCGCCATGGAATAATTTTGCGAAACACCGAAACCTTGCTCATAGAGATGCCCGACATTGTTTTGCGCCTCAGCCGCACCTTCGCGGGCGAGCCCAAGCCAGGCGCGCATAGCCGTTGCGTAGTGCGCTCGATCAAGAGCGCTAAGCCCGGCTTCAAAGGGGCCTGCCTGAACAGAGCCGCCGATCAGCGCAAAGAGTAAAATGCCAAGTTGTAACTGCTTCATAGTGATCCTATTGTTACGTCAGTTTTGCTAAAGGGCTTTGTATATAGGGCCCTTGTATATAGCGCCTTTGCATATAAGGCCTTCACCCAAGATTTTGCTTAAGCCCGTTCGAGGCCGCGGGCTTGATTCTGTATATCGATAACCGCTTGGAACAGCTCACCCTCAGCCAAGCTACCGTGAAGCTGGCCAGTTTCTGCATCGACAACAGGCAAGCTTTCACCGACAAACTGGCTGACCTTAACCATCGCCTCGGCAAGGCTGTTATGAGAATATAGGGTCAGCGGCCGTGTATCGACGAAATCATTAATACTACTATCGGCAGCTTCTATCACTTCATAAATAGAAACCTTGCCGAAGAACTGACCATCAGCTTTTATAATGTAGGCTTCGGTGTGGCCACGCTTGCGCATTTCTTCACGCAGCTCAGAGCCTGTACTAGAGGGTTCAGCGCGAACATAGTCCTGACTCACAAAGGGCCCGACAATCTGCTGATTTAAGGCTATTGCCTCGCGCCCTTTAAACAGGTCGATTCCGCGATCGAGTAACTGCCGATCAAAAAAGGAATTTCCGAACAGGCGATTAGTCAGCAGGTTACAGACCATTACTGCGATCATCGCCGCCACCGCGTACTCATAGGATTGTGTCAGTTCAAGAATAATCAGCACTGCGGAAACCGGCGCACCGATCACCGCCGAACTCACCGCTGCCATACCAGCAACACTAATAATGCTGGCAATATCGGCAAAACCAAACAGGATTAATAGCTCACCCGCAACCGCCCCTGCAGCGACACCGATAAACAGCGAGGGTGAGAAAACGCCACCAAACAAACCGAAGCCAATACAGAGCGCTGTCATTAACAGCTTGGCCACTAGCACGGTGAGCAAAAGTGACAGGGCGAACTCACCGGCGATCATTTCATTAATACTGGAGATGCCGAGACCGAGAATCTGTGGAATCCACACCCCGACCAAACCGCAAATCGTCGCGGCAATAAACGGCAATAGCAGCGGCGAGGTATTCATTTTTGCGGCAGTTTGTGCCGAGTAACGGAGTGCCGCCATAAAGCAGATTGCCACCAAGGCAAAGGCGGGTGCCAGCATCACTAGCACTGGTACGACCTCTGCAAGAGGCGGCAGTACAGAGCTAATTTCAAAGGTGGTGGTTTGGGGGAACCATTGATTGCCCAGCGCGCTTGCAGAGACCGAAGCAACAGTGATGGGTGCAATAGCCCTTACTGAGAAGTGTCTAAGGATTGCCTCATGGGCGAAAATCACTCCGGCAATGGGCGCGTTAAAGCCTGCAGAGATCGCCGCGGCAACACCGCAGCCTAGATAGATCTCATGTGAAAGACGGCTGGAAACAAAGCGCTTAACCCAGATGCCCATGGTGGCGCCAAAGTGCACGATGGGTCCGTACTGACCCACTGATGCTCCGCCACTAGCTGAGGCAAAGGCGGCCAAAGTGGATGCGAGGCCGGTTTTAATATCCAAAGGCTCGTTAACCTGATGAGCTGCATACATAGAGTCAGCGGGACCGGTCCATCGGCTAATCCCGAGGCTGGTTTTTAAAAATACCACGACTGCAGCTGCGGCCCACAAAAACACGAGACTAGAAAACGAGACAGTATCTCCGCCAATCGACAGAGACATCATGTCACTGGCTTCGCGTTGTTGGCCGAACCACTGCACACCTATAACGAACAAATTAGACACTACTGCCAGAACAGCACCAATCAGTCCGCCCACTAAAATAATAATAAGTACTTCAATTAAAGCATCGCGCATTTTATTCATCAATCCGGTACCCCCCAAAGAATTCTCGGATTACACTCGAACGACAGCTTATCCAGTAGTGCCTGCTCGGTCAAAGATTCTACTTGGGGCACTAAATTAAATGCACAATTGAACTCGAAAGACGGTTATCCAAAGATGAATAAATTATTCCGTTACAATCATTCCAATAAGTGATAAATTTGCCAAAAGTTGGTGCTAAGCTTTAGACTGGAATTGTTATAGGCTTCCACAGATTGGCAGTGGACAGCGGACCAGTTAGTGTCAAATAGCGGCTCCTTTTTATTGATTGCACTCACACGAGAAATTAGTTTTGACCATTTCGCAAAAAATAATCGGCCAGAGCGTTGTCATCCAAGAGCTGCGCACGCTTATTGAAATGGTTGGGCCCAGTGAGTCAACTGTGCTGATTCTCGGTGATAGCGGCACCGGCAAAGAGTTGGTTGCCCGTGCGCTGCACGAGTCCTCCAACCGTGCCAGCGGTCCTTTTATTCCGGTCAACTGTGGCGCCATTCCCCGAGACCTCCTTGAAAGTGAATTGTTTGGCCATCGCAAAGGCTCATTTACCGGTGCTCTGTCTGATCGTAAAGGGCGCTTTGAGTTAGCCAATAAAGGCACCTTATTTCTCGATGAGATCGGCGATATGCCGATTGATCTTCAGGTCAAATTATTGCGTGTTTTGCAAGAGCGGCAGATTGATCCTGTGGGGTCGCTGTTGTCGACACCGATTGATGTACGAGTGTTGGCCGCAACGCACAAAGATATTGGCAGCCTAATAGAGAAATCACTGTTTCGTGAAGACCTCTACTATCGTCTCAATGTTCTGCCTATAGAAATTAAAGCTCTCAGTGAACGTGCTGATGACGTGCCTGTGTTGTTTGAGTACTTTTCTAAACAACATGCGGTTGATGGCAAAAAGCCGATTAGTTTGCATCCCACCTCTATGCAGCTATTTTTAGATTACAGCTGGCCGGGCAATGTCAGAGAGTTAGCCAACCTTGTGGATCGCTACTCCTCGCTCTATCCGGGGCAGGAAGTGGATCTATCAAAGGTTATTCCAAGCATGGTGCCCCCAGGTATTCGAGCTCTGCCCAATTGGCCACAGGATGACGTTGCATCTCGAGTGACTGTCAGCCAGCCTTCAATTGCTGGCCTGGGCGTAAAGAGCTCTTTGGTCGGCGCGGACAGCGCAGACATTCTCAGTGCTGTCAGTACCGAATCAGAGGCAGACAGCTTAGCCCGCATCAATACTGAGCAGCTTAACTACGAAGTGGAACAGACCATTTTACTGGCCCAGGGTGGCGGAACTTTTCCTGAGGACGGGTTGCAGCTAAAGCAGCATCTGCTTGATATAGAGCGTAACCTTATTCGCCATGCTCTAAATAATGCGTCGGGCAATGTGTCTAAAACAGCGCGCATGCTCAATCTTCAGCGCACAACACTGATTGAAAAGATTAATAAATACGGTCTTGCCGGTACCCCCTAAATCTCTTTAGACCCACTAATCAATATCCCAAATCAAAAGCCTCTCAAGGCAAAGCTCTTCCGCTGTTCAGTAAAAAAATATCTCAGTAAAAAGCTGTTTTAATCAAAATAACACTAATCAAAAGCGCAGTTCAAAGCGGACCTTAATTGGCTAATTAGACTTAAATAGCAGTGTATTCGGCAAGGCCGTGCCGCTATTTTTGTCATAATCGCCATGAGCGGTGTCAAATTGCCGACTGCTTGCCACTGGCAAAAAACTGACGGTTTATTGCCACTCTTGCTCTAATCCCTTGTATTAAAACGTAAATATTTTTTGGCACGAAAATTGCTAAATTACTGTCAGGATATGTATTCAGACATATAAGCGCGTCTATTAGGTAAGGGTAGGTAATAGTGACTGATAACAAAATGATTGATGTTCTTTGGTTCGACTCACATCGACTGCTATCGTCAGTTGAGGTGGCGGAGTTTGCTGAGCAGGGTTTGGCAATAACCCAAGTCGATGGAATAGAGTCAGACAACGCCGCGTTATTTTCTGCGCAGCTGCTTGTTGTGTCCCTAGTTCAGTCAACTCAAGATCTTAAACAATTACAGGTGCGGCTGACCGCGGCCAGTAGTGCAACTCCGATTATTGCTCGAGTCGATCGCAGCAACTTCGAGCTGGGTATCCGCGCAATGCGCGAAGGCGCGCTCAGTGTTATTTCAACGGGTCCCTTTGACGCAGCCGAGTGGGCCGAGGTGCTAGAGCTGGCCCAGTTTCAGCCAGTCAAAAATAACTCTCAAGCGGCTTTTGTCTTCGCCGATCCAGTGAGCCGCAACTTGCTCGCCCTGGCCGAGCGCGTCGCTCAGGTGGATGTAACCGTATTGGTCACCGGCCCCACCGGTGCAGGTAAAGAAGTCTTGGCGCGGATTCTCCACGATGCATCGGCTCGACATCAGGGGCCCTTTGTTGCACTCAACTGTGCGGCGATGCCGGAAAATCTTATTGAAGATATGTTGTTCGGCCACGAGAAAGGCTCCTTTACTGGCGCCTCAAAAGTGCAGCCTGGTCTATTTGAGCAGGCACAGGGCGGCACCCTATTCCTTGACGAAATCGGCGAGATGTCGTTTCACCTGCAGGCCAAGCTACTACGAATTTTGCAAGAGCGCTCAGTGGTCAGGCTCGGCGGCCAAAAAGCCATTGATCTCAATGTTCGGGTTATTGCTGCAACCAATCGCGACCTTAAGGCGGCGATTGCGCAACAGACCTTTAGAGAAGATCTGTATTTTCGCTTAACCGCCTTTAAGCTGGCGATCCCCTCATTAAATGAGCGGCCAAAAGATATTCTGCCTCTCGCTGAGCAGTTTTTAAATCAGCAGAGCGGCGCCGCTCAAGCGCCGCGTTTAACCCGCGCTGCCCAGCTCAGTCTAGAAAGCTACCGCTGGCCAGGCAATGTACGTGAGTTACAAAATGTTTTGGTTCGCGGCATGGTCTTAGCCAATGGTGCGCCGATTGATATTCAGCATTTGCTCTTCGATGACATTCAGGTGGCAGACAGCTTTGATAGCCGCCCGCACCAGTCCCAGGGAAATCCCTTTGCTCGGCACTCTGTTTCTAGAGCCCCTCAGGCATCTGGAGATAGCCAGCCGATTTGGTCGCCACCCCAAGCCAGTTCAGAGAGCTTAAGTGGCACCGTCAAGCACAGCGAATGGCAGGCCATTATGAGTGCTCTGGATGGCACCAGAAGTCGCGAACATGCGGCAGAGCAGTTAGGTATCAGCCCAAGAACACTGCGTCACAAATTACAGCGACTGCGCGAGCAGGGTATTAATGTTACCCGTGCTTACGCACGTTAGAGGAGTCAGAAATGGTCAGCCCAGTTAATGCAGGAAACGTTGAGTCACTATTGACTCAGATTCGAGAGTACCAAGCCCAGGCCGCCCAGGGAGTTAATCTTTCGCCCGGTCAGCGCGTCGATGGCCAATCCGTTAATGGCGGTGGCTTTGCCGATGCGGTGAAAGGCGCGCTGCAAGAAGTAAACAGTGCCCAGGGACTCGCGAAAGCCTCAAGGGCCGCCTATGAGCGAGGCGAAGACATGCCACTTACCGATGTGGTTATGAATATGCAGAAGTCGTCACTGGCTTTTGAGGCAACGTTGCAGATACGTAACAAAGTACTCAAGGCTTATGAAGACATTCTGCACATGCCCGTTTAAAGCACGCATAAAGAGATATAAGCAATGGCAACCACAGCAGTAAATACAACTCAGAATATGGCTCCCGCAGCAGGCGGTGCGCCAGGTGCTCTGTCTCAGCCAGGCCGGACTCAGGTGCCCGCCGCTCAAGAAGCTGCGAATACCAGTGTCAGCCTGTCGAATCTCAGTCAGATTATGCAGCAGCCTGCAGTGCGTAAAGCTATGCCGGCGATTATTG
The DNA here is from genome assembly GCA_963855085.1 of Gammaproteobacteria bacterium. GTDB lineage: Bacteria > Pseudomonadota > Gammaproteobacteria > Pseudomonadales > Porticoccaceae > HTCC2207. The sequence continues at coordinate 37,006 of CAWLBR010000002.1, read as the reverse complement.
CCTTCTTGAGCGTGGCAGTGTTTCTTATTGCCTATTCTTGGATGCAAGACCCAGTTTACAGGACAGTCTATCCGGGCCTGTCTGAGTCAGATCGACAGGCCGCTTTTGAAGCACTCTCCGGTGCTGATTTTAACGCCCGCATTGACAGCAGTACCGGCGAATTAAAAGTCCCCGATGGACGCTATCATGAAGCGCGAATTTTCCTCGCTGCACGTGGTCTGCCTCAAGAAGGTACCAGCGGCGGTATCAGCGGCCTCAGCGATGAAGCGTCGATGACCTCGAGTCAGTTTATGGAGCAGGTTCGCTACGTCTCGGCTATGGAGCAGGAGCTTGCACGCAGCATCACCCAAATCAATACCATCCGTTCTGCACGAGTGCATTTAGCCTCGCCAAAGCAGAGCGTTTTTGTGCGCAACAGAACGCCGGCAAAAGCCTCTGTTGTGGTCTCGCCCTATCCCGGCAGACAGGTTTCCCGGTCTCAGGTTGAAGCGATCACCCATATGGTGTCTTCAAGCATTCCCTATCTGGCCACCGAAGATGTAGTCGTTGTCGATCAGCGTGGCAAATTACTCACCGACGCCAATAACTTTGCTTCCATGCAGCTTAACTCTGCCCAAATGGAGCATAAGCAGCGTCTGGAAGAGACCTACCGCAATCGTATCGACGCACTATTAATGCCAGTTGTGGGTCAGGGAAATGTGCGTGCTGAAGTGGATATTCAGGTTGATTACACCGAAGAAGAATCCACCTATGAAGAGTATGACGGCAATAAGAATGGCCCTACAGCTCGCTCTGAAGTCCTCTCTCTGGATCAGGACGCAGTCAGTTCTGCCGAGGGTATTCCTGGCGCCACCACCAACACGGTTCCAGCGAATGCGGTCGCGATTCTCAACGGTCAGTTGGACGACAACGGAGAAGAGGCTGGCTTGCGCACCTCCAGCAGCACCACCACAAGAAATTACGAAATGGACCGCACCGTCCGTCATGTCAAGCGTCAAGGCGGCAGTGTAGAGCGCATCTCGGTTGCGGTAGTGATTAACGAGCCTGTAGCTGAGGCCGGTGACGATGATGAAGCCGGAGAAGCCAAGGGTTTCTCAGAGCTGGAGCTGGAGCGCTTTTCTGATCTTGTCAAAGGTGTGGTCGGCTTCGACGGCGAGCGCGGTGATGTGGTCACCATTGTCTCGGCGACATTTGAAATCCCGGAACCTTTTCAATCTGATATTGCCTGGTATGAAAATGGCCAAGTAATCAGTGGGATTAAAACCCTCGGCGCCGCGATTATGTTCCTCTTTATACTTTTCAGTGTAGTGCGGCCGGTGCTCAAAGCCTATTTGCCTGCAGTGGATTTAAGTCTTGCAGACGAAGCCCAGGTAAGCGCCAAAGATGGCGAGCTCAATGATGAAGAAATGCGCCTGATCGAAATGCGCGATGGCGAATCATTGGAAGATATCAAAGCTAAACTGAAGCCGAAAAAATCAACCATATCAGCAGAAATGCTCGATACGGCAAACACTTACGATGACAAAGTGGCGCTGGTGCGTCTCCTGGTTGCGGAAGATTCCGGCCGAGTGGCCAATGTGTTAAAGAAAATGATTCGCCCACTTTAGTCCGGCGAGGAGAGATAAAATGGCAAATGCCCAAGCAAAAGATGCTTCAGCGACAGAAGCTCCTCCTATGTCAGAGATGCTCCGCGACGAGATGAGCCGCATGACCAGCACCGATCGCTCAGCCGTGATAATGCTTTTGCTGGGCGAGCAGCAGGCGGCGGATATTATTCGCTACCTCAACCCTCGCGAGGTTCAGGCACTGGGTTCAGCGATGATCGGTGTTGCCGACCTCTCTCAAGAAGCGGTGAATATTGTACTCGACGACTTTGTTGTGACAATTAAGCAGCAGACAAGTCTTGGCCTTGGCACTGGGGACTACGTTGAGAAAGTATTAAACCGCGCCCTCGGTGAAGATAAGGCTGCGACAGTACTGGGCCGAATTATGCCGGGTCAGTCGAGTAAAGGGCTGGAGATTTTACGTTGGATGGACGCCCGTTCAATTGGCGATATGATCTGCGACGAGCATCCTCAGGTTGTGGCGATTATTCTCTCGGTCTTGGAATACGATGTTGCAGCCGATGTGCTCAACTTCCTGCCACCAGAAAATCGTGCAGAAATTATGCAGCGTGTTGCCAGCCTTGAAACTGTGCAGCCATCCGCTATGGACGAACTCGAAGGCATTATGAAGCAGCAGTTTAGCTCCAGCTCCTCGGCCAAGTCCTCCAGCTTCGGTGGTGTTGCCACCGCAGCGAAGATTATGAACTTCACCAAAGTGAATCTGGAAAGCGCAATTATGAGCGGCGTCTCTGGCCTTGATGAAGAACTGGCGCTTAAGATTCAGGACAGCATGTTCACCTTTGAGAACCTCAGTGGCGTTGATAACCGCGCGATTCAGGTGCTGATGCGCAATGTTGAATCTGATCTCTTGATGACTGCCCTTAAGGGCGCAGGCGAAGAGGTTAGAGATAAATTCCTCGACAACATGTCCCAGCGTGCGCGGATTATGTTCCTCGACGATATGGAAGCCAAGGGGCCCATCAGAATCACCGATGTCGAAGATGCCCAGAAGAAAATTATGCGTCTGGCGCGAGTGCTATCGGATAAAGGCGAGCTTGTACTGGCCGGGCGAGGGGATGACTTTGTCTGATTTAGAGCCATCAGCGGGTAAAAAGCCCTCAGCAGATAAAGAGCCCTTAGCTAACAAAGGATCCTCAGCCAACAAGGATTCATCCGTAAGCTGGCGCCTAAACGAATTGATTAGCGCTGGCCGCAAAGCCAAGGCCTTTGCCACCGCAGAATGGTCCCAGCCGGACTTAGCTGAAATCAAGCCCAGCCCAAGCTTTGAACTGTGGCAGCCAAAGGTGCTCGATGACCAGGGTAATGATGACATAGCAGTGGCCCCTGAAGAGGTCCCCGATGAGGACCAAGCCGCTGAAGACACCAACCTCGAAGAAGTTATTAGTGAGGAGCCTCCCGAAGAGCTTGTAGTAGAGCCGCCTGCCGAGTCATTTGACCAACAGGCACTGGATAAAGCTCGCCGTCACAGTTTCGACAAGGGCTATAAACAGGGCATGGACGAGGCCGAGACCAAATGGGCCGGCGCGCGTGATGAATTTATGGCCTTTACTGAGGTCCTGCGCAGTGCTCACACCGAAAAAAATGATTTTTACCAGCCGTTAAAAAAACTGGCTCTGCATCTTGCCGAGCAGCTGGTTCGCGGCGAGCTGAACCAGTCTACAGCGGTTATCGAGCGCCTGCTCGAAGAGGCGATCAAAGATATTGAACAGCAGGGTGAAGGGCCTATCACGGTTAATCTCAATCCCTCAGACCACCAGCAGTTTACAGCTCATCTCAGCGCTGACCTCGACCACCTAAGCCTCCGCGTTGACAAGAACCTGAGCCCTGGCAGTGTCAGAATCACCATGGATGACAGTGCCGTTGAAGATTTAATTGAGACACGTCTTTCGGCCCTGAGCGAAAAATTACTCGGTCTGCCAGAGCACCGCTCAGCGCCGCGATCAGTTGCCAAGGCTTATGCAGATACAGGCCCAGACCAGTCTGATGAAGTATCAGACATCATCGAGGGCAACGCCGAAGAACTCAGTCCCAGTGATGACATTATTGAGGGTGAGAGCCCTGATGTTTGATTTTGCTGCCGACATCGACAGCCAGATAGCCGAATTAAAAATCCCTGAGCCGATCCTCAGTGGCAAGTTGGTTCGGGTTGTCGGTTTAACCCTTGAGGCCAAAGGTATTATTGCGCCTCTGGGTGCACATTGCCGGGTCGAAAATATCGATATGGGCACCGTGGTTGATGCCGAAGTGGTCGGCTTCAATGACGACACGCTCTACCTGATGCCCTTTTCAGAACCTGTGGGAATAGGTCCTGGCGCCCGGGTTTGGGTTGTCTCGCGACATGCCAAAGCCTCACTGGGCGACGCTATGTTGGGGCGCGTTGTCGACGGGCTCGGGCAGCCCCTAGACGACGGCGGGCCAATCGCTTACAGCGAGCAGCTAGGCCTCGAAGGTCTGGCGATTAATCCCATGGAAAGAGGGCCGATTAACAAAATTCTCGACACAGGTATCAAGGCCATCAACACCTGCCTGACCCTTGGCCAAGGCCAGCGAATTGGACTAGTGGCGGGTTCCGGTGTGGGCAAAAGTGTTTTGCTTGGCATGTTGACCCGCAACACCGAGGCCGACGTCGTAGTGATTGGCCTAATCGGTGAGCGCGGTCGCGAAGTCCAGGAATTTATTCAGCACACTCTGGGTGAAGAGGGGCTAGCCAAATCCGTGGTGGTTGCAGCGCCGGCGAATATTTCCCCCGTACTGCGCCTCAAGGCGACCTACTTAACCCATCTGATTGCCGAGTACTTTCGCGATCGCGGCAAAAATGTATTGATGCTCTGCGACAGCTTGACCCGAGTTGCCCACGCCCAGCGTGAAATTGGCTTGGCGATTGGTGAGCCGCCCACAGCAAAGGGCTACCCGCCCTCGGTGTTTGCCATGTTACCGCGCCTCATTGAGCGCACCGGCGTCGGGCGCAAAGGTCACGGTTCTATTACTGCCATCTATACGGTGCTCGCCGAAGGCGATGATCGCGCCGATCCCATCGTCGATATAGCGCGAGCCTCACTGGATGGCCAGGTGCTGCTATCGCGAACACTGGCTGATGCCGCGCACTATCCGGCAATTGATTTATCCGGCTCGATATCAAGGGTCATGCCCAATCTGGTGGAGTCCAACGTCCTTAAAGCCGCTAACCGCTTTCGCCGTCTGTGGACGCTCTATCAGCAAAATGAAGATCTGATTCAGGTCGGTGCCTATGAAGCAGGTACCAACCCAGATCTCGATGAAGCCATTCGTCTGCGTCCCGGCATGGAAGCGATCTTGCGTCAGGGCAGTGACGAATGCGTGCCCCTGATCCAGAGTCAGGCCATCGTTATGCAACTAACAGCACAGGTGAAACAGTGAAAACAGTCTGGACAGCACTGCTCGCGAAAGCCGAGCGAACACTGCGTGATGCACGCCTAAGCCTCGGCGAGATCAATCGCCGGCGCGAAAATTCCCTGCTCCAAGAGGAGAAGGTCGACGTCCTGTTACTCGATTACAATGAGCAGCTACAGGCGGTTCAGCAGCGCGATCACAGCGCCACCGAAGTGAACAATTATCGCCATTTTATTGTTCAGCTTCAGGAGCTTAAAAATCGCGCCAAGCAGGAACAGCAGCGTATTGATATCGAGTGTCAGCTGGCCCGGCAAATATTGATTAGTGCGGAGCGCGAGCGCATGAAAGTTGATCATCTGGCTACCCGTGCAGAAGAGAAAGAGCAGCGCGAAAGCGAGTCTCGCGAGACCCGCAGTCTCGATGCTCAAGCCATCCAGCAGCATAATCTTCGTGCGAGAGTATCTTAATTAGCCCTAGCCTTTCTCAACAGACCCTTTCCTGACGCAACCAATCCTAATCCCAGCTTCCCAGCGCTAAAGCCAAGGCGCCGGGCTGCGCTTAGTGTCAATCGGCGCTTCGATTAAATAGGCCCTGTCGAATTATTGGCATGTCTCTTGCAAATATCCTCTCTAACTAGGATATGGCAAAGGACTCATTGCAAGCATGCTCGAATCAAAAAACATTCTGCTAGATATAGGTAGAGCCTCAACCGCAGCCCCAGCAACACCTGCAGGGCCCGGGAACGACGCTACGGGAAAAAATCCTGAGCAGTTTTCAGCGCTACTTGGTGATGCGGCGGCAAGCCTAAAAGCGGCCAAAAGCGGCAATTCAATGCCGCTTTCTGAGCAACCACAAAAGCAAGGCGCCGAGTTTGACTCCGCTGCCGTGCTTTCTAGCCGCACCCTTAAAGGCGGCATGGCCTTGATTGTCGGTGGCAGTGAGCCTACTGATGCGGGTTTAATCGCTTTCGCTCGCGCTCAGGGTATGGACCCCAAGTCACTTGGATTGTTGACCAGCACCACCGGTCAAGTGGCCAACAGTACTCTGCTTGAGCAGGGGGTGGCGGTTGATGCAGCTGTCTCTATGAGCTCGACATTAAAGGGTAGTGAACTAAACAACGGGCTGGCAACCCCTGACGCCACCAATGCCCCAGTTCCAATATTGCTGTCCCAGCAGGCAATGCCCGCAGAGCATAAGCTTGCGCACAGGGCTCTACAAATAGGGCTGCCCGAGGCCGCTGCTAAACCTGGGGCCGCTAAACCAGAGCTTCAGTTGGCTGTTCCTAGCGACAAGTTTCTCACCGATCAACAGCGCTTGCAGCGAGCGCAGGGCAATCAGCCTGCTGCGACTGCAGGTCTGCCATCAGGACAGCAGACACTGAAGGCTGCAGTTGAAGCGGCAATCAATGCTCAGGCTGCTACCGCAAAGCCTGGCAACCCCCAGGCTGGCAATGCTCAGGCTAATAATACTCAGGCTAATAATACTCAGACTAATAATACTCAGACTAATAATACTCAGACTAATAATACTCAGACTAATAATACTCAGGCTATACCCCAAAGTTTGGCTCAGCAGGCAGCCATGACTGCGGCTAAAGCCTCTTCGTCAGGGCCCGTCGGTGATGTAAATACCCTTGATATAAAGCCTAAGAATGCGATCACAAGTGTTAAACTCAGCGCCACTGTCGCGGCGGTTGAGCCTCAGGCTCAGACCAGTCAGCTAGAGGCGGCCAAAGTCACTGTTGGGCCAAAAATGGCTGAGGCGTTCTTAAAGCAACATCGAGATCGCCAGAATTTGCCCGTGACAAAAATGGACAGTATTAGTCTTGTAGAGAACAAGCTGTTGACTGGCAGTAGTCCTAGCGCGCTTGCCACCGGGCCGTTGGCGAGTGCTGCAGTGGCTCCTATGCCATTGTTTGTCGATGGCCAAGCCACTAGCTCGACGGCACAAGCTAGTTTAAATGCTGACCTCTCCAGTGAGACACCGGCAGAGAATGCTAGGCAAGATGCCCTGCGAAGACAGGACGATTATATGCAGCTGTCGCGCCAGTTAACCGAGGCGTTGGGCAAGCGCCTCACGGCTCAGATTCAGCGCGGTTCGTGGCATGTGGAAATGGACCTGCATCCGAAGAGTCTAGGTCGGGTTGAGGTGCAGTTAGAGATGAAAAATGGTGAGCTTGAAGCCCGATTTATTGCCGCTAATGCCACCACTAGAGACTTGATCAACGAGGGAATGCCAAGGTTGCGTGAGGCATTGCAAGAACATGGCACGGAAACTGCTTCTATGGACTTAGGTTCGGCACATCAAGGCGCTTCTGACGGAAACTCGACAGCGGCTGAAGAGCGTGCCGAGGGATCAAAAGACAGGTTGTCCGCAGAAGTTGATAACGACAGCCCCAAAGCAGGTCAGAGCAAATCAGCTGATGGCCTAGATGTACATGTTTAAACGCCGCTTTGTGAGTGGACGAATAAGAGGATTAGCCGATGAGTGAAGATAAGCCAGAAGAAGAAGAGAAAGCGAAGAGCCCGGTATTAAAAATTATTTTAATCGTTGTCGGGATTCTACTTTTGATTGCCATATCTGTTGGTGGAACGCTGTTCGCCAGTGGGTTCTTTGATGCGGATAAAAATGTCGCCGCTGAAGAGGCTATTGCTGCACTCGAGGCTGAGGCCGCTGAACAAGCTGCCGCCGCCGAAGCTGCCGCCGCGGGTCCGGACAAGGTCAAGCAAGACTCACCAGAGCTAACTCGCTTTGAGCCGTCGTATTTTGTTTTGCCAAAGGTGCTGGTCGCGAATATCTCCAACTCGAGAAAGGTGATGCAGGCGACAGTCGCGATAATGACTTTCTATGATGAGCGAGTTATTGAGAATGTCGACAAACACGACTTTCCACTGCGATTCGCGATGCTCAAAGTTATGCGCAACACGACTGAATCCGAGGTTGCCGATAAAGATTTTCAGGATAATCTGGCGGCCATGCTAAAAACCGAAATGAATGCAGTACTGGAAGGTTTAGAAGATTTCGGCGGCATTGAAGCAGTTTATTTTACTGAGTTCGTTGTCCAGTAAGTGAATGTCTAAAAACCAACACTTACTTTGCAGACTGTGAGGGCCACAATGGCTGATATTGATAATTTATTATCCCCGGAAGAGCTCGATGCGCTCACCGCGGGGCTTCAAGACGGCTCAATTGAAGCCGACACTGGGCTTAACAGTGACATCATGGCAATGCGCCACGACCTGACCAATGAAGACTCGTCTCTGGGTGTCAATGTCGGCGCTGTTGATATGATCAATGAGCGCTTTGTCAGACAGTTTCGATTGGGTTTACTTGAAGTACTGCGCACCACGCCAAAAGTCAGTATGGCCGATGTTCAGATAATGAAATTTGGTGAATATTTAAAAGATTTGTCTGCACCGCTGTCGGTTAACACGATTAGATTAAATCCCTTGCGCGGCTATTCAATGGCCGTGATTGAGCCTTCAATTGTATTCGCTGCCCTGGATAATTTCTTTGGTGGGTTTGGTCGCGGTTTTGACAAGCTGCCGCCAGGGCGACTGTTTACACCCACCGAATCGAGCATCATTAAAATTATGTTGGATGTACTTTTCGGGTCTTTAAAAGAAGCCTGGGCACCGATTCTAGCTATCAACTGTGAACATGTCAGTTCTGAAATCAATCCACAGTTTGCTCAGATTGCCGATGAAAATGATCTGGTTGTTGTCAGTCGTTTTGTCGCGGATCTAGGGCGCGATGTGTCGGGAAATGTTGATTTGGTCTATCCCTACAATTCACTTAAGCCGATTCGCGACTTACTGCGCAGCCGAGTACAGACAGGTGATGGGGATGACGTCTCAGATAAAGAGTGGAGCGCCGAACTGCAATCTGCAGCTGTGGATGCCGAGCTCGAAGTGTCAGTTGAGTTAGCGCAAATAGAAACTACGTTGAGTAAATTTGAGGCTATGAGTGAAGGCGATATCGTCTATTTCACTAAAGGCGAGCATGCCCGTTTATACGTCAACTCTGTGCCTGTCTTCGATGCCGAAGTTGGCGCCAATGGATCACAGATGGCAGCACGAATTATAAAGCCGCTGAAGCCTCTAAAATAAACGAAACCAGTATTTTAAAAAATAGTAAATACCTATTTCGTTACACGTTTGTTACAAGAAAGAGAGAAATAACATGGCCGATACTGATCCAGACCTTTTAGCTGACGATACATCATCGACAGACTTGAGCGATTTAAAAAATAAAATTAACGCAGATATTCTGCAGAATATTCCCGTTACCATCTCTGTTGAAGTGGGTCGCACCTCGCTAAAAATTCGCGATCTGATGCGACTGACCCAAGGCAGTGTTGTTGAACTGGACCGCATTGCCGGTGAGCCTCTGGATCTGTTGGTAAACAATACGCTGGTTGCCCAGGGTGAAGTGGTCTTGGTCAACGAACGCTACGGCGTGCGCCTAACCAGTGTCATACCCACGGCCGATCGCGTCAAGAACCTGTAGAGTTAACGACCCATGGGTGAAATTGGTTGGAATGAATGGTTGTCGATGATGTCATCCTTAGCGGTGGTTCTAGTACTGCTCGCCGCCACCCTATTTGGCCTTAAAAAAATGGGCCTCAGCACGTCCAAAGATGCGACCAAAAAGCTCCAGGTTAGTGAGGTGCACAACTTGGGCCCGCGGCAGAAACTGATTCTTGTAAGCATTAATAATGAGCAGGTTTTGCTGGGTGTTACTCCTCAGGCGATCAATCATCTTGGCAATTGGCCAGATCAGAAAGCGATGGATGACCTAGATCAGCAACCAACCGAGGCTGATCAGCTAGGCTCTGAAACCGCAGCGGAAAGTCCTAGTAAGTTTAAGCAGCTAATGGCCCAAATTGCCGAGCGCACAACCGAGCGGGAAAAAAATTAATCCCATGAGCCAAAAAAATCGTCTCAGTAAATTCTTTATAGCCGCTCTTGCCCTAATAGCAACAGCGGTTGCATTACCTGCCGCTGCTCAGGTGGGCCTACCCGTAGTCAATATGATCGACGATGGCTCCGGAGGCACCAAATACAGTTTAACCTTGCAGCTATTAGCCCTCATGTCAGTGCTGACGCTATTGCCGTCTCTACTGTTAATGATGACCTCGTTTGTGCGTATTATTATTGTATTTTCATTGTTGCGTCAGGCTCTTGGCACGGCTCAGACACCGCCCAATCAGGTGCTGGTAGGCCTGGCATTATTTCTCACGCTATTTATTATGTCGCCGGTTTTAACCTCTGTGTACGATGACGCCATCACCCCTTATTTTGAAGAGCAGATCAGTTTTGAGGTCGCCTTGGCAGCCGCCGAAGCCCCGGTCAGAACCTTTATGCTCAATCAGACCAGAGAGTCTGATATAGGCATGTTTTTGGAAATTGCCGATAACACCGAAGTGACTGAGCCTGCGGATGTGCCATTTTTAACATTGGTCCCAGCCTTTATTACCTCGGAACTAAAAAGCGCGTTTTCGATTGGCTTTCTTATCTATATCCCCTTTGTGGTCATTGACCTAGTGGTTGCCAGTGTACTGATGTCCATGGGTATGATGATGCTCTCGCCGATGATGATCTCGATGCCGTTTAAATTAATGTTGTTCGTGTTAGTCGATGGTTGGACTCTAATAATGGGGTCTTTGACTGCGAGCTTTGCGCTCAGCTAGGAGAGTCCCATGGACCCTGCAATGGTTATTGATTTAGGTCGTGAAGCACTATGGGTAGCGGTCCTGGTTGCCTCGCCACTGCTTGGGGTCGCCTTAGGCGTAGGCCTTATCGTGGGTATTTTTCAGGCCGCTACCTCAATTCAAGAAATGACCCTTAGCTTTATTCCCAAACTGGGGCTCATGGTGGTTGCCCTAGTGATCTTTGGCAGCTGGCAAATTGGTGTGATGGTGGATTACTTTCAGCGTATCTATGAGCGGATCCCCGCGCTGTTTACCTAATGGACATACTGGTCGCTGAAGTGGTGCAGCGTTTTTACACGCTGCTCTGGCCAATGATCAGAGTGTCTGCATTTCTGCTCGCCTCACCGTTCTTTTCTCTGCGCGCAGTTAATGTGCGGGTGCGGGTCTTGTTAGCCGCTCTGCTGACATTGATGATCTACCCTCTAGTGGATTGGCCAATCATTGAACCCTATTCCGCCGCTGGTCTGCGGGAGATATTTAATCAGATCTTGATTGGCACAGTTATGGGTATGATCCTGCAAATAGTCAGCGGCGCACTGGTCGTGGGTGGTCAGGCGGTGTCTGCTGCAATGGGTTTGGGTATGGCTAATATGATCGATCCCAATATGGGTAACGTGCCTGTCATCTCGCAATTTTTTATTATCTGTTCCACCCTTATTTTTATGGGAATGGGCGGCCATGTATTGGTTATTAGTCTGATTTTAGAGAGTTTTAAGTCTCTGCCAATCGGTCAAATGATTGCACCTGATATGCTCATGGCGGTGTTGTTGCAGTGGAGTTCGATGCTGTTTCTCGGTGCTCTATTATTGGCTCTGCCGATAATGGTCAGCCTGCTATTTATCAATATTGGCGTTGGTGTGATCACTCGCGCAGCACCAGCGCTAAATATTTTTGCAGTGGGTTTCCCCGCAATGATAATGGCTGGCTTAGTACTGCTAGCCGCTTCCATGAGCACCATTGGCTATCGTATTCAGTGGCTCTGGCGACAGTCGTTTGACGTCGTTGGACAGGCTCTGGGGGTTACCTAATGTCAGATCAAGACAGCAGCGAAGAGCGGGAAGAAGAACCCACCGCAAAACGGCTACAGAAAGGCCGTGACGATGGCCAGGTCGCGCGCTCACAGGAACTCGGTGTCGCCGCGATGATGATCGGTGTGGCATTCTTTTTATATCTTTTTGGCAGCTACTTGATTGGCGGCCTCACTGAGATCTTTGCCTTAGGATTTACCTTTGATCGCAAAGCTGTATTTGATACCTCATTACTAGTACCCGCATTTGGTGTTCAGGCTTTCGATAGTTTTTTAGTCGTGGTGCCGATTTTTGTATTGGCAGTGCTGATTGCCTTTGCGGCAGCAGGCGCTATGGGCGGCTATGTTTTTTCGCTTAAATCAATTGCCCCAAAGGCCAGCAAAATTAATCCGCTGGCTGGCTTAAAGCGCATGTTTGGCATGAAGGCCGTGGTTGATCTGAGCAAGGCCCTGAGTAAATTTGTGTTAATCGCCCTAGTGCTCTATCTAGTGGTAAGTCAAAATTTTCCCATGTTGCTCAAGCTCGGCTACATGGACTTAGAGCCTGCTATGCAGGAGGCAGGGCGAATCATTGCCTTTGGCACTGTGCTGGTTACGCTGACGCTACTTGTCGCTGCAGCCATCGATATACCCTATCAGCTGTATACCCATAACAAGCAGCTGAAAATGACCAAGCAGGAAGTCAAGGATGAGATGAAGGAGACCGAGGGACGTCCTGAGGTAAAGGCACAGATCCGCCGCAAGCAGCGAGAGATTGCCTCGGGCATGATGATGGCGGCCGTCGCGGACGCCGATGTGGTCATTGTTAACCCGGAACATTTTGCCGTGGCCCTGAGCTATGACCCGTCGAAAAATGGCGCCCCTATTATGGTGGCCAAAGGAGCCGATCTGCTCGCCCAGGCCATTCGTGAGCGGGCCAAAGAGGAGGGCATACCACTCTTTTCATCACCGGCTTTGGCACGATCGATTTTCTTTACTACCGAGATTAATCAGTCGGTACCAGAATCTCTGTACTATGCAGTGGCACAGGTGATAGCCTACATATTCAACTTAAATAGCTTTGAGCGCGGCGCGCAAACGGCGAAAAAGCCGGATCCAAAGGTGCCTGATGATATGCGCTATAACGCTGATGGCAGCCAAGTAAGTTAAGCAGAAAAATTTATGACAGAAAATAAAAAAGAACCTACTTTTGAACTGCAGAGTTGGTTTGACGGCGGTGATATTTTTTTCCGCCCGAAAGACAAAAGGCGCCTTACTGAAGCAGTAGACGCAATTGTTGAAAACGATCTTGGCGTTGCCATTATTGGGTCCAACGAAGTTGTCCTCGATCATTACTGCCGCATGTTGGTCGCGCGCATGCGTGAGGTTGAACGCTTTCAGCTGGATGTTTTTCTACCTGTCACTACCGATAGTGTACTAAGTCGCTTTAATAAAATGCTCGCGGAGATTAGCCTCGAAGAGGCGGCTAAGCCTCCTGCCGAGGGTCAGCCTGTGCGCCTGTTGGTGATCAACGATGCCCGGGTTGTTAACCAAGACCAGTGGGGTTTGCTGGTGCGCCTGTTGGCCGATTTCCCTGGCGTCAATGCGCGCCTGGTACTGGTGATTAACAAGTCTGGCTGGCCGGCCCATGAAAAGCTGCTGCACAGTCTCGGCAAAAAAATGCACCGCTGGGTTGTCAATGTGCCCGCCATTGACGAAGCGCGCCTGCTGATGGATGCCGCCGAAGACGGTGGTCACGAGGCTGAGACCCATGCCCTGCTAATTGATGTGGGTCTTGGCACGCTTGTGGCCAGTCGCCAGAGAAGCAATCTTGAGCAGCAGGAGTTAGACCCGGATTTGCCTGAGCTGCCAGAATTGGATGTTGATGTGCTACTTGGCAGTCCTGATGCCGATGAGCTTGAAGCTGATGCGGTCGAAGAGTCGGATTCCAGCGGTGGATCTTTCTGGCGCACTACGATGATCGTTTCCATCAGCCTAGCGCTCTCATCGATGGCTCTGCTGTGGCTCTATGACGGCCAGCCAGCTGACCAGCCGTCGTCCCAAAGCCTCTCGGGCAGTCAGCCTAGCGATCCCTCTAAGATCTACACAGTTGAGTCAATTGCCGTCCCCACAGATGTTCAAATTGAAGCCAAACGACTCAAGGCCGAAAAGGGTCTAGCGCTATCAGCTGAGACGCCGAGTGCTGTCATCGCTGAGTCCAGCGCCCCTGAAACCTTAGTAGAGAACCCGGTTGTTAGAGAGTCTGTTGTTGATGGATCGATTGTCGAAGGATCGATTGTTGTAGAAACCCAGGCTGGTATGCTCTTTCGTGACGTAGCCCTGAACGATGAAATTCCACCTGAAGAATTTTTGCCGGAAGAGCTCTTAGCTGAAAAACTCTTACCTAAAGCGCTCTTACCTAAAGAGCTCTTACCTAAAAAGCCTAGCGGTCCAGAACCGCTCTCTGCTCCGCTGAGCACCGAAGAGCCTCCAGTTCTTACACTGCAACCAATGCTGCCAGAGCCTCAGCCGGAACCCGTAGTGACTGCCCAAGAACGTGCTGTAGAGAAAGTCGCTTCGGCGTCAGCCAGTGCTTATTTTGTGCAGCATACAGTGCTTAGCACTGAGATTGCGGCCAATGGCTATTTAGCCCGTTATCAGGTACTGAACCAAGCTCTGATTGTGCCGATACGGCTGCGTCAAGGAACGGTCTACTCGATTGTCTCTGGCCCCTTTAATTCACGCTCTGCAGCGGCGCTGTTTACTCAGAATAAAGCTATACCCAATGACTATTGGATCCGCAATGCTGTTCAACTACAGGCTGTTTTAAGGCGTTAGAGATGACAGATATTCCAACTGATGAGCTATTCCCACAAGAGGGTTCGGTGAGACCAGTGACGGTTGAGCCGAAAGACAATGCGGCGACGCCTTCTGTACCTGAATCAGAGCCAGTTGAATCCGCCTCTTTGGGAGGCTCAGGTAGCGTCCAAGAGAAGCCAACTGTGACTGCGGTAAAGGTCCCTAAGCCGTCCGTTGAATGTTCTTTCGCTGCCCGTATCGCTAAAGTGCAGCGCCAAACTGTCGACATTAAACAGCAGTTAGACAATATAAATTTCACTGATCAATAAGATCACATTGGATCTGTTATGAGCGACAAAAAACTGCAAGATGCCGTTGCTGGCGAGCCTGAAAAAGATGTGGCCACAGATACTCAAGTGATTGAGTCAGCCAGTCCTGAGCGTGACAGTGCAGAATTGGAAGGCTCTGATTTGGAAAGCTCTGAATTGGAAAGCTCTGAATTGGAGAGCTTTGACCTAGAAAATTCTGAGTTAGAAAGTTTTGAGTTGGAAGGCTCTGAACTGGAAAGCCTTGAGTTAGAAAGCTCTAAGTTGCAAAGCTCTGAGTTGAAAAGCTCGGCTATCCAAAGTCCCAACCCCCCCAACGCAGATCCTGCCAGTGCCCCAGTAGCAGATGGTAGTGCCAGCCTAGAGCAGCTGCTGCCAAGCGTGCTTGAGATCGCCGAAGCCACCAATAATGCTGCGGATGTCAGTCGACAATCCTCTGTCGCCCTTAAAAAAGGCCTAGATCAAGTTAGGGCTCAGGCCGACGTATTAGTCACAGCCAGTGAAAAAAGCGCTCGGCTTGCCAGCCGGGTTTTGGTTGGCGCTATTGCAGCGTTGACTATGTCTGTATTGCTCTACAGCTTTATTTCCGTGCAGCTGGCGAACCGAGTCACTCACGTGGACTCAATGCTAGTTGCTATGAGCAAGCGTATTGTGAACATGAACAGCGCCCTGATAACGTTTGCCGAGCTGCGCAGCTCAATAGAACAGGTGGCACTCACCCAGGATCAATTTAGCAATCGACAGATGCTACTGATTGAAGCTGTCTCGCGGGCCGAGGTATCGGCGCGCTCTATGGCTGAGGACGTTCCCAATTTGGCTGCTCAGCAGGTGGGCGAGAAAACCGATCAAATTGTTGTTCAGGTAAGTAGTTTGAGCGCAGACCTTGAGGGACAGGGTGGAATTGTATCCGCATTGACAGAATCAGTGAGCGCACTGGGCAAACAGATGAAATCCCTGGAAGGGCAGGTGGGCAATGTCAAACAGCTCAATGCCGATGTCGAGGCGCTGATCACTCTGGAGCGAGAGAAGTATCTCGAGGTACTGCAGCGTCAGGTTGCTTTAGAGGAAGCGCGTCAGATGGAGCCTGAGGCAGAGGTGCCAGAGCCGGCGCCATCAGTGGTTACTTATTCGGTTAGAAAGTAGCGCGGTAAAAGGCTTAGGCGAGGGTTTCTGAAGGGTCTTCAGCATCCAAAGGGTAATCACCGTCTAGTTCTATTAGACTGTCTTCAGTTGGCATGGCCAAGGCCGTGCCAGTGGCGAAAAGCCTTTCCGAAAAGGGTTGTTTGATCGTCAGGTCGGTGCGCGAAAAAAGTGTATCTGCGGCGTCATCTAAATTGGATTTTAAGCGATTGATTGAGATTTCATCGGCGTCTACAGATTCATAACCGGCTTTATAAATGGTTGATACATGCTGCGCTGGAATCCATGACTCAACGCTGTGGCGCAGAGTGGAGATCTTAAGGGGGTTTTTCGGGGTCTCCGGATTATTGCCGCTAGAGGAATCTCTTTTTCCCAGCTTAAATAGTGTTTCAATATGGCTTTTCAAAACCACTTCAAACATACGCTTTAAAGCGACCACATCTGCCTCGAGAAATCCTTCAGGCACCTTCCCGGACATTGCATCCCAGAGTTGCTTTCCATGCAGGCCAAGAAAGCCATTGTCGTTCTGTGGTGGCGCTAGGTCGACAGTTTCGTCACTTTCCTGAACAGACATTAACTCCAGACTTTTAACGCGATCGCCTAAATAGATCATTAAAATGATCAGGATAACGCTGCCAAAAAGGATGGCCAAGAGCAGAATGGTTGTCATAGTTATTATTTACCTGTCACGAAGTTATGTCTGACGGCTCACCTTCAGTTGCGCCAGTTTCTTCTTCATCTTCTTTTTCGAGTTCATCACGGAGAAACTGAAGAGCTGTAAAAGGCTCTTCAATCCCAATGTCAAAACTCACTCTGTCAGCCACTTCTTGAGCCATTTTCAATGCTTCATTGATGTTGATGGAAGCCGCTTGATAGAGGCTTCCCAGAGCATACATTTCTTGAGCAAATTCGGCAGGAATATAGGTATACACAGTTTCAGTCTTTGTTTTGACCGTTTGAAACGGTTTTGGGTCTGGCATAGCAGGTCGTTCGCCGCCCTCTGACAGGGCAGCTAAGCAGGCCTCCTGATAGACTTCTGACTGTTCTGCACCTTCGATAAAGACCTTGTCTAAATGTGCTTTGCTGCGACCGGCGATACGCGCCTTAAAAATACGTGACTCACGTGACAGACCTTGCAGGCCGGTAGCCTTAATGTAGGAAGCCTTGGCATTTTCCATGGCTTTTTTGACCGCGCGATTTTTAAGAATTGAGAACGCCATCTTTAACTTACTCTATAACATGATTGTGCATTTGCACCCGCAGTTTATTAACGCAGGCGGATAAGATTTGGCTTACCCTAGATTCACTTACATCGAGTACAGCGCCAATTTCTTTTAAATTCATTTCTTCTACGTAATAAAGCGACACAATGGTTCGGTCGCGTTCGGGCAGCTTGCCGATAGACGCCGCAAGGGAATCCATAAACTGTTCTTCTACAAGCTCCTGTTCAGGCTCATTGCCATGACCCGTAGGTAAATCGATAACCTCTGTTGTCTGCGTCTCTAGTGACACAGTCTGAAAACGGTGTGCGTGGGTGCGTTCCTTCTGAAAGGTATCTGCATCTTTACCCATAAAGTCGGCAAGCTCTGCCTGACTGGGTGCACGACCGAGTTCGCCGGTTAATGCTGCGCTTGCCTCATTGTGATCACGAATGCTGACAATCGCCGAGCGCGGCAGATAAGACATCTTGCGCACTTGATCGAGAATAGCGCCACGAATACGGTTCTTGGCAAATACTTCGAAATCTACGCCCTTACTGCTATCAAAGGATTTGTCCGCTTCAATAAGCCCGATCATGCCAACCTGAATAAGCTCATCGAGTTCCATAAAGTTGGGCAGGCGGCCTTTGAGATGCAGTGCAACCCGCTTAACCAGCCCAATATAATCGACTAGTGAGGCGCTCGGCTGATCAGCGTTCTGTATTTCCTCATACATTTTGGCGTCAGACATGGTTACGGAGCCTTCGATGCCAGTTGTGCAGCGACGCGCTCAACAAAGAATTGAATATTTCCATTCAATGGAACATTCGGCTCTAAGTCCATAACTTGTTTCGCCAGGGCACTAAAATCATGTGCGGCTACCGACTTGGGTGCATAGTTAACTAATGGCTGCGCGGCTTTCATTGCTTTCGCTAACATTTTATCGACACTGATAGAATGTAAGTACTTAATCTGCCCACCGAGAAAATTCTGCACCACGGTATTAATGCTAGCGAACAGTCGCTCCCCTTCGCGCTGGGATTCAACACCGTTGGGTACCATATAAATATTATCTAACTTATATTCCTGCATCATCACTTTGATGGTGCTGTAGGCATCTGCCATCGAGTAGGGCTCATTCTTAACCACTACAATGCGATACTGACAGGCGCTCATAAAGGCCATCACAGCATCGGAGAGACCGGCGGCGACATCTACAATCAGATAATCGAGATCGTCATCAAGCTCTGAGAAAACCTGAATAATACCGGCTGTTTCGCGAGGGCCGAGAGCGGCCATATGCTGTATGCCACTGGCACCAGGCACTAACTTTACGCCTGAGGGTCCTTCAACAACTATTTCGCTAAGGGTTTTCTCGCCAGATAGCACATGGCTAAAGTTAAACGGCGTTCTGATACCCAACGCTAGCTGGGCATTTGCTAACCCCAGGTCTGCATCGAATATCATCACCTTCTTACCGAGAGAGGCTAACTTGACTGCAAGGTTGACTGAAACGGTCGTTTTTCCAACCCCACCTTTGCCGCTAGCGACGCCGATAATTTGTGTACCGAATATCTTCTTCATCTAGTTTAACTCTTTAAATATTACTTTTACGCATAGATATAAGGTTAATTGCAATTATCTATTTGTATTGAATCGCGTCAAAAATAATTTTTGTAGGAGGCACATTGCCTCAGTATTCTCGTTGATCAACCATTCCTAGTCAAATTTAAGCCGTTTACATCTGAGAAAGAGCCTGCTCTGCAAGCTTAATTCCAGTTAGTGATATGGCCTGATCAGCAATATTTGGGTTTACAGCTGCCACCGAAATGGGTATCGAGTGCTGTAGTAACAAGTAGATGACGGCCCAGGGATGCACTTCTCCGTTGAAGCGCGAGAGCATGACTGAGTGCCATTGCACACCATCACTTTTAAGCTGCCGTTTGGCTGAGGACTCAGATGCATCTGCAGCTAGCAGCAAGTGTTTTTGCGCCCCTGGCAGCGCTGCACTAAGAGTCTGTATATTGGTTTCAATATCGACTCCCGAGGTGTCGATAAGGATTAATTTCCGTGAGCCCATTTCGCTGATTAATTGCATCAGTACTTCAATGGAGTTGGCGCGAAAAGTATCCACTCCGGATTGGGAGCCAATTAGCTGTGTTTGTGCCCAGGCGCCAATACGCACATCGTCAAAGCTTATTAGTGCGACTTCATTTTCCCCGTACTTTTGGGCCATCTGTTTCGCCAGCCGTCCGGCCATCATGGTTTTACCCGCGCCTGAGCTGCCGGCAATAATATGCACACCCTGCAGGTTATTGAGCAAATCTATATGCTCAATTTCATCGCCGATGGCGGAGGTCAGCTGAGTGATTGCATCGCGTACGGATTCGCTCTGGTTAATCACTTCGATAACTGATTCACGCATACCCACGGGCATGCCAGCTTCATTAAGCGCTTCTACCAGTGGACCCATCTCATCGTTAACCGCGAGTCTGCCGCTCCAGGAGTCCTTGTGCTGAGACATCTTGAATTCATCGCGCATGGTGCTGAGTTCTTGCTTTACTAGGTCAACAATTTCACGGGCCTTTAAATACTCTCTGTCCGCAGCTTCTTTGTAATTTTCACCATTGAGTGCCTTGGTAACCCGATCCAGGGAAATATCGACCAGTGGATCTAGCGCAGGTATTTGCGCTGTGGGTATAGTCTCACTAAGGGATTCAAAGTCATGACCGTTAAGCGCAGTTTTATTAGATACATAGGCTTCGTGCTGATCGGTTTTGCCTTCAATGTGGGCTTCGATCAGCTCACCAAAATTGGCTGCATTATGTGCTTCGGTCGCCACCTCGGGGGTTTTCGTTAGTGCGGCTTTAACCTCCGACACAAGGTCGAGAGCAACAATAATTTCGGTTTGGCCCTTCACTCTATTGTTGGCAACAATCATTGCGTCTTCACCGTAAAGGTTGAAGACCTGCTCCATTGCAGCGCGAGTATTACTGGCCAAAATTCGCTGTAGTTCCATTGTTCAATTACCCTGTATTAAGTCTGTTCGTCGATACTAACTGTAGCTACGACTTTTACTGATTGATCTTCCGGTATCTCGCTATAGGAGAGGACCGTGAGGTCAGCGAGCCGATGACGGATTATTTTTGATAGCCAGGGGCGAATTCCCGGCGACACGACGAGCACCGCTGGCAGTCCTTGGTTCTCCACTTCTTGAGTGTTTTCGGCTAGGGCTTTAAATAGCCCTTCGGCCAGCTTGGGCTCAATGATCAAACCCTGATTGGCGCTGCTCTGCTGCAATACATTGTGGAGCATTTGCTCAAGTGAGGGCTCTAGGGTTATCACTGGCAGGCTGTCATTAATTTCTACCAACCCCTGAACGATCATACGTCCAAGTCGGGGCCGCACTGCTGCTGTTAATTCATCGGCATCTTGCGTGCGTCCGCTCTCCGTGGATAGCACTTCAATAATGGTACGCATATCACGCACTGAGACCGACTCGTCGAGAATATTTTGCAAAACCTTGGTAATGGTCGCCAGAGGCAGTTTTCCGGGCACCAAATCTTCTACCAACTTCGGGGCCCGTGCTGCGACTTTGTCGAGCAGCTGCTGTGTCTCATCATGACTGAGTAGCTCTGAGGAGTTGCTGCGCAAAAGGGTATTAAGATGTGTCGCGATGGCAGTGGCCGAGTCGACAACGGTGTAGCCGAGAGTTCGCGCATAGTCGCGCTGGCTCGGGTCGATCCATATAGCGTCTAAACCAAAGGCTGGCTCTTTAGTGGCTGTGCCTTCGAGCTCGCCGTGAACTTGGCCGGGATTAATCGCCATTTCACGACCGACTTTAATTTCGCCTTTGCCGCGCACCACGCCGTTCATAACAATATGGTAGACATCCGGCGCCAGATCTAAGTTGTCGCGAATGCGTATCGGTTGAATAAGAAATCCCAGTTCCGCAGACAGTTTTTTGCGCACACCTTTAACCCGTGTTAGCAGTTGGCCACCGGCATTGGCATTGACCAGAGGAATCAGGCCGTAACCTATATCGAGGCCCACAAGGTCAACCTGATCAACGTCATCCCAGCCAAGCTCTTCTTCATTGGCCTTAGCGGTTTCAGTAGTAGCGGCGTCTATAATGACGCTCCGTTCCTGCTGGTTTGCGTTCTGTGACAGCGTGTAGGCCAAGACCGCAGCGCCGACACCTAGACTTAAAAACATAAAGTGGGGCATGCCCGGAACTAGGCCAAGCAGTATCAAAATACCTGCGGCAACAAAAAATGCCATCGGGTTATTGAGCTGGCTCTTGGCCTGCTCAGACATAGATTCTGAGGTGGTTACACGGGTCACAATAATGGCTGTGGCCAGAGACAATAGCAGCGAGGGGATCTGTGCAACCAGACCATCACCAATGGTCAGCAACACATAGATGCGACCCGCTTCCGAGAAGGTTAGGTCGTGCTGACTTATACCGATAATCAGACCGCCGACAATATTAATGATCAAAATCAGCAGGCCGGCGATAGCATCACCGCGGACAAATTTTGAGGCACCGTCCATAGAACCAAAAAAGTCTGATTCTTGGGAGATCTCTTCGCGACGGAACTTGGCCGTTTCCTGATCAATAACGCCGGCGTTCAAATCGGCATCAATGGCCATCTGTTTGCCGGGCATGGCGTCGAGGGTAAAGCGGGCTATAACTTCAGAAACTCGACCGGCACCTTTAGTAACAACGATAAAGTTAATGATCATCAAAATTGAAAAGATAATAAAACCGACTAAATAATTGCCGCCGATGACAAATTCACCAAAGGCTTGAATCACCTTGCCGGCTGAGTCTGGACCTTCGTGGCCTTTCACCAGTACCAGTCGCGTGGACGCAACATTGAGGCCCAGGCGCAACATGGTGGCGAGCAGCAAGATGGAGGGGAAGGATGAAAAGTCGAGAGGCTTGGAGCTATTAATGGCGACCATAATGATCACCAGGCCAATAATAATATTAAAGGTAAAAAGAAAATCTAACAAAAATGCCGGCAACGGCAGGATCAACATCGAGATAATCAACAGTACCAGCGCTGGAACACCCAGCGTGGACAGTTCGATTCTCGACATATCCTGTCGTATGTTTGACAGTATTGCAGAAGCCATTTAATAAAGCCTATTTAAAACAGTTAGTTAACTTTAGGTCTAATCGTATTTTTGTTGCCTATATCAAGTGATAGCAATATCTGTGCCAGACTGCGGCTTAGGCTCAGGTGGCTTGCTTGGGTATGGGCTGTTCGGGACGGTTTAATCTCTTGGCTGACTAAAGGCTGGTGCATAACTGTCGATGTTAAGAAGAGAGAAAGTAAGACCAGTCAGAGCTTGTCGACAAAACTGGCGACCATTAACTCATTTGATCGTAGCGGGATTCACCATGAACAGATCTGTATTTAAACGTTTCAAACTCACTCTTCTAAGTGCTGTTGTAATGCTCTTGGCCAGCTGTGCGCTGACCACAGAGGACTACAACGCCGCAGTGGTTGAGACCATGGTGAATGCGCAGGGCAATATTGTTGCTACAGGTTATGCGGTGATCAGTGTTCAGCCCCATGACAATCCGGCGCAACAGCGACTGCTGTCCATTAGAGCCTCAAAGCTCGACGCCTACCGCTCGCTGATGGAGCAGGTTTATGGCCAGTATTTGGATGCCAACACCACAGTGGGTCAGTTAGTGGTTGAGAGCGATACCTTTCGCGCCCGTGTTCAGGGTGTTATCTACGGTGCTTATCTGGTGAGCATTACCCCAGTGGGCGAAGATACCTACGAAGTCACCATGTCTCTTGATCGTGGCATTGTTAACGATCTGAGACTGTTATATCTGGATCAGATGATCAGCCGCTCCGGCGCTTGATCCCGATTTCCCTAGACTGCTGACAATGAAATCACACTGCTCAATATTGCTGCGCTGGCCCAGACTGCTGCTGTCTGCTGTGCTGCTATGCATAGCTCAGGGAGCTCTGGCGTTGAGCGCTGATCAGCGACTTGAGGGGCTTAAGCAAGCGTTGGTTGATCTCAGTATTGACTCCGAAGTAAAGCTCGCCAGCAGCGCCTACCTTGATCAGCGCGGTGTTTTACATGAGGCGTCTGTTGTTACCAGTAGCTCGCAGGTACGAGGCATACGTGTATTGTCCTATTTGGAAGAGGCAGGTTTCGCTATAGCGGATGTTGAGGCGACAGTGGTTTCGAGTTACTGCCCTGTGGCGCGCTCAGGTTTACGCAGAGAGGCATTGATCAGCGTTGCTCAGGGCGTTAATGATCCGCGCTTTGGCGACCATTATTTGAGCGAGCTTGGCGAGCGCTCCCGACAGCTGTTGACCCTAGCGCTGTTGCGTACATCAGCTTGGTCGGTGACAAAAACGCAACACTTTGTTAGTAGTTATCATGAAAAAATGGCTGCAACTGGCGCCAATCAGCGGCCCTTTGAAATTCAAATTGCTCTGCGACCAGCCCGGCTAGAATTTAGAGAGGGTATCTATCGTGCTGAGCGCTATGTGGATATGCAGCGTAATAATGCCCTTTACTGGAGCCAATCGCATATTCCAGGGCTAGCCGGTCGAGCGCCTTGGTCCAATCAACTTTTGGTTGTGGAATTGCGCCTTGTAGATCCTGTCCGCGGCAGTCTTGTTGTCGCTGAGACAACGCAGATTGATTATCCGAGTCTGCCCCGTGGCTATGACAAGACCGAGCTGCCAATAAAGTTTATCGACCAGCTGAGGGATCTATCGCAGCGCTTTGTTGGGCAGATGGGCGCGGCACTGAAATGTAGTCATCACTACTACCACGTCAGCAGTGGCCCAGCACTGGGCGGCGAATCAGAGGCTAGCACTAAGGTTAAGATAAATGCCGGCAGCATAGCCGGTGTTCAGGTGGGAGATGAGTTTTTACTCAGCCCAACGCCGCAGATCAGTGGTCAAGGCGAGAGTCTCGACGATATTAGTAAGCTCGCTATTGCGCAGGTGCAGACCGTGGGTCTGTATGGTTCGACCCTGGTGGTGACTGCTGGTCCAGCTGCTCAGGGTCGAATAGCTGATAACTTTAACCACTATGTGGCAACTTATTTTTAAGTTAATGAATGAGGAAGGTGCAATGCACAGTTTTTTACAGGCAATTCAGTTGTGCGCAAAAGCCAAGGTTTTTTCGGCAGCCATGATTGCTCTCTTGCTACTTAGTAACAGCACTTATGCTGCCCCAGATAATGCTGAGCGCGCCCTCGCTCGCCTGATGAAAGATGTGCAGAGACTAGAGCCTCAGATGGCAAAAACACCACCTCACTCGCAAGTTAAAGACGGCTATTACACAACCCGTCCGGGTGACACTGTGGATATGATTTTACTGCGCGTCATGCCGAAAATGCCTGTAAAAAAAGCGATTATGCGCCAGGCTTTAGTCAAGGCTAATCCCCATGCGTTTAAGCGCAGCAATCCTAACTGGATGTATGCTGGCAAGCGACTTAGGTTGCCCGGAGCAAAGGATATTCACAATGTAGTGTTTATCAAGCAGGCCGATACCAAGACCTCTGCGCGCGATGCAAAATTGGGTTGGGTAAAGTTCCCCTAAGCGCCTTGGCGCAGCGACAGATAATCATTAATAGCAGGCTAACTCAGTGTTGGGTCCAGAGCAGATCAATTTAAGTCCCCGTCTAACACCAATTTTTTTGGAAGGCTCGGCGTCGATTCCCCTGAGTGAGCCGGCGGCAAAAGCTCTTGGTCTCAAAGACGGTCAGATTATTCAGGCGGTGATCGCTGCCCGTGGCGCTCTGCTCAAGTTAATCCTCAATAATAAAGAGCTAGAGTGGCCAGGGAGCAGCCGTTTTAAACCTGGCGACAAACTCGACTTTCGCGTTGAGACAAGTATTTTTGGTCGCACTTTGGTACTGATTGGACGCTCTCCCACCAGTGCCAACAGCCCTTTATTATCAAATCCATTGTCACCTCCATCAGCACGATTACTCAGCCTTATGCACCGCCCGGGTCAGCCTTCAATTCTGGCCGGTCTGTTTAAGCTTGGCGGTTTCGACGCCCTCGCAGGGCACGTTAGCGGCAGAGAACAGTTGGGTGCCAGCCTATTGCTCTCTATGGCAAAGTTGTCGCCGCAGATGGTCAAACGTGGATTGGCCAATTCCGGGCTCTTTGGCGAACAGCAAATTGCTGTGGGTACCGCCACTCAGGGGCTCGATATCAAACAGTTGCTCCGTAGTTTGTTGCGCAGCATGCCACTGCAAAGTCCCCTCAGGGCCGATTTGGAGGGAGCTGTTGACGAGGTCGAAAGCCGACAGCTTGAGAGCCTTCAGGCCCAGCAATCGAAAGAGCTGAGCTACAGCTTTGTATTGCCTTTTATGGATGCCCATGCGGTTGAAATAGAGCTCTACCGCGAGGCTTTAAATCTTTCCTCTGCAGGGGCAGATTGGGTCATCAACCTGCATACTAAATCCCCGGGTCTAGGTGAGCTGTGGTTGAAAACTACGCTCAAATCGGCGGCCAATATTGAGATGGTGATGTGGGCCCCGCGAGTTGATGTGGCGGAGCGTGCTCGAGAAGCGGCTAGTGAGCTGGAGTATGAACTGCAGCGCTTTGGCTTGAATCTGGAAAAGCTCGATGTGCTCAATGCGCCGCGTCCTTCTCTCAGTGAGGGGCTGGGTGGCAGCGGTCAAGTCGTGGATGTAAGCACATGAGCTATAAGCCCAGACGTCGGGCAGTGGCTCTGGAATACGGCAAGCGTGCAACGCCAGTGATGACAGCCAAAGGTCAGGGTGAAGCGGCTGAGCTGATTATCGAAGAGGCTAAAAAGCGAGGCATCCATATTGCCGAAGATCCGCAGCTGGTGGCACTGTTGGCACAGCTCGAACTCAATGAAGAGATACCTGAGAGTCTCTATGTTGCGGTGTCGGTTATTCTGTCTTGGGTTTACTGGCTAAAAGGCATGGAGCCTGGTGATGAAAAGGGCCTCGATAACGCGGGTGATTGAGCCTGGCTTTTTAGATAAGCTTTTTAAATAAGCTATTTTAAACAGGAAGTTTAGACAGGTTGTAAGGGCCCATTGTGGCAGACAGCTGAAACCGAGTTAGGCGTCGCCCATCGAAGCTCGGCCTCGACTGGGGCGCATTTTTCCCAAGCGATCGTAGATCTCAACACTGTTTAGAGGGTCTGGCGATTGAATAGCCTGTATGGCTCCACGAATAGTTTCGAGCTTATGATTGATCAATATTTCATTGCGTCGGTGCAAATCTCGACACTCGTTCATTAGCACTGACACCTGATCCCAGATCTTCACTGATGCGGCGGCTTTATCCTGATCGTCGGTGTAGCTTTTGACCTTTTCCAATAATTCGTCACTGGCCAAAAAGTTAAGAATCTCAAGCTTCTGTGTCTGGAGCCTTTCAAAGGCAGTTAGATCTTGCTGCTTAAGGGCATCAAACTCACTGTCGAGAACGAGTTTTAACGCCTGCGCTTTGTGCACAGCCTGGGTCAGATGGTCGGTAGCGGAATAATTCATGCTTTAAGCATACTGCCAAGCAGGTTAATACGGAAGGAAATTAGTGAGGAGCGGGGCTAAAAAGTATCATCAACGCTAAAAATTTGGCTAGTCAGTATGACGACTATGGGCTAACGTCGGTGAAGGACGAAAGATAGAGAATTGGCGACAAGCTTTCTATAAAGCTTAGTTGCCGCCTAACATGCGCTCTATGGCAACGAAGCTTTCAGCTATGCGTTTTTCGTCCAGAGGATAGTTTCCTCCTGCCAGGGCCTGCTTTATTTCCTCAACCTTAGCGGCATCAAAATCCGCTGCTGCTATTGCTGTCTCCGCTGTCTTACTGAGAATAACTTCGTCATTCCCTGCAGTGGGCTTGGCCTGTGCAGCTGCAGTATTAGCTGCCAATCTGTTGTCTTTTAGTCTGCCTGCAGTGTTATTGATCTCAATAGCGCCGCCACTAAGTTTTGATATGCCGTCTGTCATTTGATGTTCCTTTTGAGCTTTTTTGCCCAATATTAAACTTCTTCAACAAGTTTATCGGCAGTAGATGTACTTACTTTAGGAAAACTTTTAAATAAAATTTACATTCTTCAAAAAAGAATTTTAACCAACTGATTATGAAGAGCTTAGTATTAAAGGCTAATTAATAACAAAGTTTAAGCCTAAAAGCGAAGTTAATACAGAGTTAATACCCGATTTATTTATTCCGCAGCGGTGCCTAAACTTCTGGCGCGGCCTACCCCTGCAGCAACGGCTTGAATTTTTTCACCGGACTCCGGATTCAATAAAAGTACTCGCTGATCCATGCGCGCATCTTCAAGTGCGAGCATGGTCACAGTGATTTCAAGGGCGCCGACACGCAGCACCAGTTGCACATTATCGCCTTTGCGGATGATATTCACTGGGGTTAGGTCTGAGAGTCGCAGCAGGCTGCCGGCGGGCAGATTGCGAATCGCCTGCATCCGTTCTGCGCTGCTGTAATCCTGCAGGCTGTCTTGAGGCAATTTGCCGTAATAGTCTTGCATAGCAATGTTATCGCGGGTCACTGCCTGACCTCGTGCAATGCCAAGCTGGGTGATCAACACCTGGTGTTTCTCTTCTATATCGTAGCTCGAGAGAACTTTGTTTATCGCTAAGTTAGTTGCTGCTCGGGCGCTATTTATCCTATCGAGAGAAAGCATTTGGCTTTCCGGAACATTAGATGAGGGTCGCATCACCACTTTAATGTCGTCCCTGCCAATGGCTTCTCCGGCGACCATAGCGCGGGTTAATTTATACACTTGGATACTTGCAGAGAGCTGACGCTGCATTACCAAGTCGCCAGCTCTTACCGCCGTGCTCAGGCTATAGCCTTCTATGGCGCGAACGTCACTGGCCAGGCCGGCTATGGTGTTAGACAGACTCACCAGTTCTACATCGTCGCTGCTCAATTGATGATCAGCCTTAAAGCTAGAAGTGTAGCGCAGGGCATTTCTAGGCTGATAAATGTTAATGCCTAAAAAAATCTGCCAGCCGTTTTCGGGGCAGCTGGCGCGCAGAGTTCTCTGGCTTGTCGCAAATGGATAGTTAAACGCAAAAGCGGTTTCACAGAACGGCACGATCAAGCGCCGGTCTGACGGCGCCACCTCGACCATTGATTGTTCAAGTTGGCGGTTATCCGCTACCCAGCGTTGGGCTTGAGAGACCAGTATGTGTTTGCTGTCGACGCCATGCTCTGCAGTGGGCACTTGGCTCTCTTGTGCGGGCTTATCAAGCGCAGCTGTACCCTGCCCGAGGAGCAGTGCGAGGCTGACGATAAGCGGCAAAAAAGATTTTATTGAGGGCTTGGACATGGCGTGAGTATGCGTGTTGATTGGGGGTGACGCAATACTGACATAGTGGCAATTGCCGCCGGCAAGAGTCTGCCGAAAAAGCGGCAATAAATACAGTCGCCTCTATTTGAAAATTATCTAACACACTGTTTTTAAAGCACTTAAAAATTAGAATGCGGCAATATGCCTGTGTTTGGCATTGCTTTTGCATTATCTACACATACGGGTTCTTTTGGTGACGCTTTTTTAACAGTCACTTAAAAGATAAATCGACCCAAAGGCAAAAAACTTTAGTGAGTTGATGATGAAAATGTTTGACGCAGCATTTGGCATACATGAAAAGGCACTGGACTTGCGCGCTAAGCGTATGGAAGTGCTGTCGCAGAATATCGCCAATGCTGATACGCCGGGCTTCAAGGCCCGAGATGTCGATTTTAAAAATGTGCTCAACAATGTTCAGCAGGCGGGCTCTATGCGGACAACCCATGCGGCTCATGTACGTCATGCTTCAAGTGCTGGCACCGACCTGATCTACACAGTGCCGTTTAGTACGGCGGTAGACGGCAACACAGTCGACATCTCTGTTGAGCATGCGAAATATGGTAAGGCAGCGGCTGAGTATCAGGCCACGCTGCGATTTATTGAAGGCAATATTGCCGGCGTGCGCAAAGCACTGCGAGGAGAGTAATAGGTATGTCAATTTCAAATATTTTTGGTATAGCAGGGTCGGCGATGAACGCCCAGATGGTGCGCATGAACTCCACCGCATCGAACATGGCGAATGCCGGCACCGTGAGCAGCACTGCTGAAGATGCCTTTAAGGCCAAGCGTCCTGTGTTTCAGGCGTTGCTGCATGAACATCAGTTAAATCAGGGTGCTCAGTTTCTGGGTGGCGTAAAAGTTCTTGGTATGACGGATGACATGGCGGCGAATAAAAAGATGCACGATCCGGGCAATCCGCTGGCTGATAAAGACGGCTTTGTGTATAGCTCGAATGTTAATGAAGTTACCGAGATGGTTGAAATGATGGGCGCGGCACGAAGCTATCAGAACAACGTTGAGGTGGTTAATACGGCGCGTGAGTTGATGATGCGTACCTTAGATATCACCAAGGCCTAGGACAAATACTCATGGTCAGCACAGTCACAGACACAACATTCTTAACCAGTGATCAGTATCTTGAAAAAGAAAATGCGGTCACCTATGGCGAAGACGAGCTCGGGCAAGACGCGTTTTTAACGCTGTTTACAGCCCAGCTACAAAATCAGAACCCGTTGGACCCCATGGATAACGAAGCCTTTGTTTCTCAGCTCGCTGAGTTCTCTTCTCTAGAGGGTATTAAAGGCATGCAGGGCTCCCTCGACAATATGGTCAACGGCATGCGTCAGGACCAGATGGTTGCCGGTGCCAATTTAGTGGGCAAGAAGGTTCAGGTAGCCGGCGGTAACTTTACCGGTGGCAATGGCGAAATTACCAAGGGATCCATCGATTTAGAGAACGGTGCTCAATCGGTGATCTTGAGTGTTTACGATCCCGCCTCAGGTGATCTTATCTACCGCGATACTCAGGGTGCACGTTTGCCTGGTCGCGCAGAGATGAACTGGAATGGCCGTGATCGTCAGGGCGAAATCGTTCCTGAAGGCAGTTATCTGATGTCCGCCAGTGCGGTTATCAATGGAAAATTAGAAACTGTGCCTGTCACCACTATGGCGGATGTCCGCAGTGTTAGCTGGGACCCCAGCGCGCAGGAAATAACTCTTGAAGTCGGCGATAACGTGTTTGTCGCGCTTGCCGATATCGAACGAATTGCAATTTAGCAAAAGAATTAGAAAGGTCTTTGGAGAATAATTAATGTCATTTTATACCTCGTTAACAGGATTGAACGCCGCCACTACACAGTTGGCCGTAACCTCGAACAACATTGCTAACTCCGGTACTGGCGGCTTTAAGCGCTCGGACACGGATTTCGGCGATATTTTTGCTACCTCTCCTCTTGAGAAAGCATCAAGTGTTGTAGGTCGAGGTGTATCGCTGAAGGAAGTGAGTCAGGAATTCAGTCAGGGCAATATTGAATTCTCAGCCAACTCTCTGGATCTGGCGATTACCGGTGACGGTTTTTTCCCTCTTGAGTCATCTGATGGCACTAAGATCTACACCCGCAACGGCGCTTTTATGCTCAATGAGCAAAACCAGATGGTTAACAGTGCTGGTCAGGCTCTGCAGTCTCTGCCTGTGGATTCCACCAACAAGGCTGACTTTGGTGTTGACCCCAGTGCACTGACAATTCCTCGTTCTACGGTTTCAGAATTTTTGCCGACGACCGAAGTTGAGCTGGGCTTAAACCTGCCGTCCGAGGTTGAGCCAATTACCGCAACCTTTAATCCGGATAAGCCAGACACCTACCATAAGACCACATCCTTAACCGTTTATGGCACCTCGGGATCGGCAAACCTGGCAACCATTTACTACGTTAAAACCGCGAACGCCTCTGCGGAATCCCCTTTCAATAAATGGCAGACCTATGTTTATGTGGACGATCAGGAGGTGGATACTGCACTGATTCAGTCGTCAGATACCACTGGTGATGAGTACTTTATAAACAAATACGGTGAGCTGCAGACGCGCTCCCAGCTTCTAGAGTTGCAGAGCAACAGTGCCGACAGTGAAAAGTATCTGATTACTCAGGGTACGCTGTATAAGAAGTACTCTTACGATGTACTTTCCGAGCCTACCCAGTCTGTGCCGGCCAGTGCCAAGCTGACGATTGACGAAGGTTCGACTTACTCAGACGCGTTGAATCTGACTAACAATAGCGATGGCGTTGACTTCAGTGCCATGACCCGCACTGAGCTCGAAAGTATGTTTACGCTTGCGATTGACGATTCAACTGCCGTCGCTATCGGTTTGGAGCATCTTGCCGGCCACGCGGCGCCAATGTCTGGCGCCGAGATTGCATTTGAGCTGACCAATGTAGTCAACGAACGTTTTGGTGATGGCGCCAATTTTGACTTATCCGATACTACAAGTCAGTCCCTGAGATTCTATCGTGGGGAGGACAATTCCGTGACCATAGATCTTGATATCCCCACCATTTTGGCCGCTCACACGACGCTGACTGGGGCCACTGATGCGGATTGGGATGGTCAGGTCGCTGCAGAGCCACTGGCTTATGCGATCAATGCGGCGCTGGCGGCCAGTGCTGACTTCTCTGATGTTGAAGTCAGCTACAGTTCGAGTAATCAGGGCTTTCGCTTTGTTCAAAATGGTAGTGCTGCCGACGCGCTTTACTTAAATGGCGGTGATTCAGCGAATGCTGTTTTCGGTATCCCCGCTGATGTCACCTATGATGCTGATGATCTGTCCACCATGGGCACCATGCTGTTGCCTCTGGATACTGATGAGGCTGATGTGCTATTGCGCGGTGTTCTGCCAAACGGCGAGAGTGTTAGAGCCACTCGTGATCAACGGTCTGGCATGAACGTCACTTATAGCGAGGGCGCTTTTACAATCTCCTCAGGCACCACCGGTGACACATCAAGTCTGGCTATAGCTGATGCTGGCGAATTGGCGCAAAATCTATTTGGTATAAGCGCGCTGGGTAATTCTGTCAGCCCAGAGACATCTCAAATCTACAACGTCCCTGCTGTTCGTGGTCAGGCGTCACAGCCGGCCATAGTCACCGGCAATCCAATGGGCATAGATCCACGCAAGTCCTTTGACGTGAACTCAGACAATAGCTCAATGACTGTGATTATTGACTCGATTTCAGCGCAGATTGATCTGACTGAGGGTCTCTATTCCATAGGCACCTTTACTGAGCATGTGCAGGAGCAAATTAATCTGATGGCGGATGCGCTCGGGCGCACGGTTTCCGGCATTACCGTAGCTTATCAAGACTCCACTGAAACACTGCAGATCACCGGTTCAACGACCACTGATAACTCGTTTATTCAGGTTGCTGGTCACGCTGATTGGGGCTTGGAAAATATCGACCCAGGATTTGGTGAAGTCTCGACCTTTATCGAATTGTTCCCGGATGTCTCCGGTACCAGTACCGTCTATGTCACTCAGACTAAAGATGGAGACTGGGTTGAGACTACAGATGGCGGTGGCTTTGATTCTAACGATGTTCCCTACTGGACGCCTATCTTCCTGGATAAAGGTGAGCTGACCTTT
This sequence comes from Gammaproteobacteria bacterium, assembly GCA_963855085.1. Classification (GTDB taxonomy): domain Bacteria; phylum Pseudomonadota; class Gammaproteobacteria; order Pseudomonadales; family Porticoccaceae; genus HTCC2207. The sequence goes on along the minus strand of CAWLBR010000002.1, from coordinate 4,335 downwards.
GATACTAGTGGAACACTGGTCTCGCCGGTTGCTGGTGTAAAGTTGGAGAGCGCCGGTATTACTGGTGGTGATATCACTCTCAATTACGACAACAGCACCCAGTTCAACAGCCCATTCTCGGTCTTGAGTCAGTCTCAGAACGGTGCGCCAGAAGGCGACTTGGTGGGTGTAAACATCGGTGACGACGGTCTGGTTGTTGCCAGTTACTCCAACGGCTCACAGAAATCCTTGGGCAAAATTATTCTTGCCAACTTCTCTACACCCAAGGGCCTGCGTCAGGTTGGTGACACCAGCTATTACGCCACCTCAAGGTCAGGTGACGCCACTCTGGGTGAGCCGGGAGCCGCTGGCTTCGGCACCATTCGTGCTGGTGCACGAGAACGCTCCAACGTGGACTTGACCGCTGAATTGGTTGACTTGATTACCGCTCAGCGAAACTTCCAGGCCAACGCCAAAGCGATTGAGACCAGTTCATCGTTAACTCAGACCATTATTCAAATCCGTGGTTAAGCAGCTTATTAGGCGCGCGGTAAGAGGAATCTGAAATGGATAAATTAGCTTATACAGCCCTGTCGGCAATGCAGAGTCAATCTATTGCGCGAGCGGCCATCACCAACGAATTGGCGAATGTCTCGACAGTCGGTTTTAAGAAGAGCTTTCAGATTGCCTCGTCCGCAGTAAAGCTTGAGGGCCCGGGATTTGAAACGCGCTTTCAGCCAGGTTTACAGATCACTGATGTCATCAATCTGACTCCAGGTACGCCGATGAGTACCGGCCGACCCCTAGATATTTCCATGAATGATCAGACAGTGCTGGGTATTCAAGCTGAGGATGGTGATATTGCCTTTACCCGTCGCGGCGATCTTAAAGTCAGCCCCAGCGGTGTGCTTGAGAATGCTTTAGGTGAGTTGATTATGGGCGAAGGCGGTCCGATCTCAGTGCCGGTCGGCAACCTTATCAGCATCAGCCCAGATGGCACTGTGTTTGCACAGTTACCCACTGAGCCTGAAGCCGCAGCAGTGGCTGTTGGGCAGTTGATGTTGCGGGATGCTAGTCAGACTCAATTAGTGCGTCGCCCGGACGGCTTGTTTGAGCCTCGCGCTGCGGCGTTAAAGGGACAGGATTTTCCCAGCGGACCTAGGGCAGCATCAATAATGCCCGGCATGCTCGAGGGCAGCAACGTCAACCCCGTGGGCACCATGATCAAAATGTTAGATTTCAGCCGTCAGTTTGAAATGCAGCTGAAGTTAGTTAAAGAGACCCAGTCGATCGATGAAGCTGGCTCAACAATGATGAGACTTCCTTAATTCGTTAAGGCGTAATTGAAAAGGCTATAAAAGATGGATGCTTCACTCTGGATTGCTAAAACTGGCCTGACTGCTCAGCAGACTCGCATGTCAGTTATTTCAAACAACCTGGCTAACGTTAACACCACCGGCTTTAAGAAAGACCGCGCGGTGTTTGAAGACCTGTTGTATCAAAATATTGTTCCAGCTGGTGGTCAGGTTGATGCCGAATCGGAAACCCCGACTGGACTGATGCTGGGAACAGGTACCCGAGTTGTGGCCACTGAAAAGCTGCACGCACAGGGCAATATTATTACCACTGAAAATGCCCTGGATCTGGCGATTTCAGGTGATGGCTATTTCTCAGTTCAGCAGGCTGACGGCACTATAGCCTACAGCCGCGATGGCTCGTTTAAGCTTTCAGCTGATGGCAATCTGGTTACCGCTGGTGGTCAAACGATTTTGCCCGCGATTACAGTGCCCCAGAACGCTGCCAGTCTGACCATTGGTCGCGACGGTGTAGTGACTGTTGAGTTGGCGAACGGGGGTGGCTCCAGTCAGATTGGTCAGCTTCAGCTATCACGTTTTGTTAATAACTCTGGCTTGCAGCCCGTCGGCCGCAACCTAATGCAGCAGACTAACGCCAGTGGCGATCCACTGGTTGTACTGCCTGGCGCTGACGGCGCAGGTATGTTGATGCAGGGAGCACTAGAGGCCTCCAACGTCAATGTGGTCGAAGAGATGGTCAATATGATCGAGACCCAGCGCGCCTACGAGGTTAACTCCAAGGCAATCTCTGCAGCAGACGGCATGCTGCGCTTCCTAAACAATAATCTTTAGGGCGGAATGATGAATCTTCTGCGCGCCATGGCAATTAGTGCAACAGCGACTCTGATGGGCGCCTGTGCAACTGCGCCCAATCTGATGCCAACAGCTGATTTTGCGCCGGTACAGCCTGCGCCTGCAGCGCCAAAAACCCAGGCCACCGGAGCTATCTTCAACAACGGCATGGGCCTGTTTGGCGATCTGCGCAGTTACCAGGGTGGCGATCTTAAAGTCGGCGATCTGGTTACAGTACTGCTCAGCGAAACCACTCAGGCTTCGCGCAGCAGCGATATCTCTACCAGCCGAGCGGCGACTAATAACGTTGTCACCAAAGCCCAAAAAGACTCTGTCTTATCTAAAATCGGTCGTGGCACTGGTTTCTTTAGCGATTTTAAATTAGATGGCGGCACTGTCACCAGTGACGGTACAGGTACTGCCGGACAAGCAGCGTCATTGACAGGTTCTATTTCAGCCATGGTGGTTGAAGTGCTGAGCAACGGTAATCTGGTGATTCTTGGTGAGAAGCAATTGGCTCTCACCGAAGGCAGTGAGTTTATTCGCGTCAAGGGCATTATCCGCCCAGCGGATATTCAGCCAGACAACACAGTGCTGTCACGCCGTATTGCCAATGCACAAATTTCGTACCGCGGTACAGGTGATCTAGCCAAGGCGTCAAAGCCGGGCTGGGGCACAGGACTTATCTTTAAATTCTGGCCGTTTTAAACGGTTGCAGGAGATAGCATTATGTTAAAACTAAAATTATTGATTCTGTTGAGCGCACTGATAGCCCCCGCTGTCAGCGCCGACCGCATCAAAGATCTCACCGATGTTGCCGGCGTGCGCTCCAACCAGCTTGTCGGGTTTGGACTGGTTGTGGGTTTGAATGGCACTGGCGATGGCAAGGACCTGCCGCTATCGGCCCAGAGTCTTAAAACGCTGTTATCCGGTTTGGGTGTCAGTGTCGACGGTCCAGTCAGTGACTTTGATCTGGGAGACGCCATGGCCTCTCTGGCCTCGCAGAATGCCCAGAAAGAAATGAAATTAGAGAATGTTGCCGCAGTAATGGTCACCGCTGAAATGCCGGCCTTTGCCAAACCCGGTCAGCGTATTGATATTAACGTCTCGGCCATCGGTGTTGCCGACAGCCTGCGCGGTGGCAATCTGGTCATGACTCAGCTGCGCGGTGTTGATGGCAATACCTATGCTATGGCTCAGGGCGCGATGACAGTCACAGGTATCTCCACAGATGCAGCGGGCAGCAGCGTCACTATTGGCGTGCCAACCTCTGGTCGCATTCCCAATGGCGCCACAGTTGAGCGTTTGGTGGAAACACCTTTCGATAGCTCCGAGTACATTGTGCTGAATGTAAAAGACAATGATTTCTCAACCTCTAATGCGATTACCCAGGTCATTAATAGCACCTTTGGTGCCGGCGTTGCTAGTGCCCTTGATGCAGTGTCTATCGCGGTGATGGCACCGGCAGATTCCTCTCAGCGGGTCGCCTTTATGAGCATGATTGAAAACCTTGATGTGACCCCTGGCGAACCACCAGCTCGGGTCGTGATTAATTCCCGCACCGGCACTGCCGTGATTAATCGCAATGTCCGCGTCAATGCAGTTGCTGTCACCCATGGCACCATCTCGGTACGCATTTCGGCAACCAATGAGATTAGCCAGCCAGCCCCTTTTAGTGATGGCGAGACCGTTGGTGTCACCAATGCGGATATAGATGTAGAAGAGCCGAATAACAAAATGTTTTTATTCCAGCCCGGTGTGGATCTGCGTGAAATCGTCGATGCGGTGAACCAGGTTGGCGCAACACCTTCGTCATTGATTGCGATTCTCGAAGCGCTAAAAAGCTCCGGTAGTCTGCGCGCTGAACTGGTGGTGATCTAAATGACCGACATTAGCCAGTCAGCTAAAAGCTATTTGGATTTCGCTGGTCTTGGGGATCTTAAAGCGCGCGCTAAGCGAGATGACGCGGGCGCAGCTCTGGAAGTGGGTCAGCAATTCGAAGCCATGTTTATTCAGATGATTTTTAAGTCGATGCGTGAAGCCAATGCGCCACTGAAAAGTGATCTGATGGGTTCTGCTAGCCAAGACACTTTTGAGCAGATGTACCACGAAGAGCTGTCGCAGGTCATGGCGCAAAAGGGCACCTTTGGCATGGGTAAGTGGCTCAGTGATCAAGTGCAAGGTACCTCTCCTAGCGCTTCATCTGGTG
>CAWLBR010000001.1:0-55019 GCA_963855085.1 Gammaproteobacteria bacterium | reverse complement strand
ACCCAGGAGTGTATCGAATCATTTATTTGGCGAGTGCTTTCGGCTTGATTCATACTGCGCCCTCCAGTTTGTCGGCGACCTTGCTCAGATAATTGCCCAGCACTTGCTCATAGCGCTGGTTGGGCAGAAGGAAGGCATCGTGGCCCTGGTCGGAATTAATCTCGGCGAAGGAGACATTTTTCCCAGCGGCGATTAAGGCGTCGGTAATCTCCCGGGAGCGCTTGGGTGAAAAGCGCCAATCGCTGCTGAAGGCCACTACCAGAAAGTCACAGCTGGCATGACTAAAGGCCTGCACCGGATCGTTTTGATATTCCCGTGAAAGATCGAAGTAATCGAGCATTTTGGTAATCAAGATATAGGCATTGGCATCAAAGTCACCGGAGAACTTCTCACCCTGATAGTTGAGATAGCTTTCAATCTGGAACTCGATCGGTGCGGCTTCGCCCTGGTCAAAGGTTCCGGAGCGCAACTCGCGACCAAATTTCTGGCCCATTAGTTCATCGGACAGATAGGTGACATGGCCGATCATGCGCGCCAGTGCCAGACCTTGACGTGGCGCTGTATTGTTTTGCAGGTAATTACCGTCACAGAATTCTGGATCCGATTGAATCGCGCGACGGGCCAGCTCATTAAAGGCGATATTTTGCGCTGTCAGCTTCATCGATGAGGCAATAACAATGCTATTAGCCAGCTTGTCTGGATATTCCAGGGCCCAGCGCATCGCCTGCATACCGCCGAGGCTGCCGCCGATAACCGCCGCCCAGCATTGAATACCGAGGTGCTCCATCAACAGCCGCTGTGATTCTACCCAGTCTCTGGCGCGCAGCACCGGGAACTCTGCTCCCCAGGGCTCGCCGCTTGCAGGGTTAATTGTGGTGGGGCCGGTGCTGCCAAAGCAGCTGCCGATATTATTAAGCGAAACAATAAAAAAGCGATTAGTGTCCATGGGCTTGCCGGGACCTATATAGCTGTCCCACCAGCCCGGCTTGTCATCCTCAGCATAAATGCCGGCAGCGTGATGGCTACCGCTTAGGGCATGACAGATCAATAGGGCATTACTCTTGTCGGCATTGAGGGTGCCATAGGTCTCAACCATCAGCTCATGGCTGGGCAGTACGACGCCGCAGGCCAGTGTGAGGGGCGTTTCGATAAGAATTTTTTCCGCCCTTACCAGGCCGACGGAGGATGCGCTTATATCTGATGTCATTAACGGATTCTCTGGGAGTTCGCTCTTAGTTATAGGTGTTGAGTCTAAGAGGCTCCCTAGTTTAACGCAACTTTGGGCCTAGGCTTTTAATTAAGGGCGGCTGAGGCTAAGAAAGACAAGCCGGTGCTATTTTTAATCTCTGCATTGTCCGATAGACTGGCGGTTCAAATTTGCCCGGATAAAAAAGCATGATTTATAAAAAATTGGGAAACACTGATATAGAAGTGTCGTTGGTTGGTTTAGGGACTATGACCTACGGCGAACAAAACACCTCAGACGAAGCGGGTGAGCAGATGGATTACGCGGTTGCACAGGGCATTAACTTGCTCGATGTCGCCGAGATGTATCCGGTGCCACCAAAGCCAGAGACAGCCGGACTGACCGAGAGTTATGTCGGCGACTGGCTGCGACAGACTGGCAAGCGCAAAGATGTTGTTTTGGCAACCAAGGTTGCCGGCCCCTCAAGCGCCCTTGGCGTAACCCATATTCGAGACGGTTCACGACTCAACGCCGATCATATCCGCCGTGCTGTTGAGGGTTCTCTGGAGCGCCTGCAGACCGATCATATCGACCTCTATCAGGTTCACTGGCCTGAACGTGCGACTAACTATTTTGGTCAGCGCGGCTATACCCACAGACCCCATCTCGATGGCATTGCCATTGAAGAGACCTTCGTTGCCCTAGCGCAACTGGTGGACGAGGGCTTGATCGGGCATATAGGTATCTCCAACGAAACGCCCTGGGGTGTGATGGAGTACTTACGTCTGGCTCGTGAGATGGATCTGCCGCGTATTGCCACTATTCAAAACCCCTACAGCATACTGGGTCGATCATTTGAAAATGGTCTCGCTGAGATCTGTATTCGTGAAGAGGTAGGTCTGTTGGCTTACTCGCCCCTGGCCTTTGGTGTGCTCAGTGGCAAGTATATGCACGGTGCTATGCCAGAGGGTTCGCGCATTAAGCTGTTCCCGCGCTTTGCGCGTTACAGTGGCACCAATTCACAGGCTGCCACAGAGGCCTATTACGATGTGGCGAAAAAGCATGGTCTGAGTCTGGTTGAGCTGTCATTGGCGTTTGTTTGCGAACAGCCCTTTGTAGCCAGCTGCTTGATCGGTGCAACCACCATGGAACAGCTTAAGCAAAATATTGATGCCTGCCAGGTGGCGCTGTCTGATGAGGTTAAAGCGGACCTGGATGCGGTCTATCAGGAGTATCCAGATCCGGCGGTTTAACTTACCTTGCTTAACTAATCTTATCTAGCCAACTAGTGATTGCACCGTGCCGCCAAGGATTGGCAGCAGTTTATTGCGAATAATCATCAAGCTGAAAATGGCGACCATTGGCGAGATATCCATCATGCCGATGGGCGGAATAAAGCGCCGAAAGGGGCGCAGATAGGGTTCGGTAATCTGCCCCACTAACTGCACGGAGGGGTGACTGGTTGTACCCACCCAACTGGATATGGCAAGAATAAAGATCCCCCAGAAATACACTTCGATCAAAGCATAGAGCAGGTCAAAGGCGGCTACTGGAATAGTCATAATAATATCCAATATTCCGACGCCGGTGGCCAGACCCATAATCAAATAGAACGACCACTTGACCAAAATTGCTGCTGCCAGAACGCCTAAGTTGAGGGTTCCAACGGTGGGCAACAGTTTGTTCATAGGGTTTACGACTGGCGCAGTCAGCTTAAAGATGGTCTGTGAGATCGGATTGTAAAAGTCCGCTTGAACCAGTTGTAGCAGCAGTCGAATCAGCAGTAGAAAGCTGCAGATCTGCACCGCTAGGCTGAGAATATAAATCGGCGTTCCGCCAAGTGCGTTCATAAAAAATCCTTAGGTTAATTGTCTGTTGTAAAATCTAATCTGTAGGCGACTTTAAAGGCCGCTCTATTTTCAAAGCGCTTCATTTAGAGAACTCTTCGGCCATTTCCCGGGCGCGATTCCGCGCTGCCTCCATGGCTTGACGAAAGGTATCTTCGACATCCAGTGACTGGAATTTTGTAATCGCCGCCTGAGTGGTGCCACCAGGTGATGACACCTGCAGACGTAACTCAGTGGTGTTGTGTTCACTGGTGCTGGCCATCTGTGATGCGCCCAACGCCGTTTGAATAGTCAGCTCTCGGGCCACCTGCTCGGACAGTCCCAATTCTTGACCGACTTTTTGCATGGTTTCCATCATCAGAAAAAAGTAGGCCGGTCCGCTTCCGGATACTGCAGTCACTGCATCGATCTTAGCTTCATCATCAACCCAGCAAGAGATGCCCACAGCATTGAACATGGCTTCGATAGACGCCTTCTGGTCGTCATTGACCAGTTCGTTGGCAAATAGGCCAGCAGCGCCACAGCGCACCATTGAGGGCGTGTTAGGCATAACTCTGACTATGGCGCGACTTTCGCCGAGCCATTCTTGAAGATTGCTCAGCTGAATGCCCGCGGCCACAGAGACGACCACTGTGCCTGGCTTGATTGAGCGGGTCAGCTCTTTGATCACGGCGCCCATAACCTGGGGTTTGACTGCCATGACAACTATGTCAGCGTCGGCCACTGCAGCGTGATTGTCGGAGGTTGTGGCAATGCCGTAGGTCTGCTGCAGGCGCTGACATTTTTCTGCACCGCGATTGCCGACACAGATTTGCTCTGGCTGAAAGCCGTTGGCCAACATGCCGCCAATAATACTCGAGGCCATATTGCCGCCGCCAATAAATGCGATTTTACTCATTACTTTTGCTCCCTTTTACCAAATATATCAGTACCTACGCGAACCATTGTCGAACCCTGTGAAATCGCCGCCTCAAGATCCCCGGACATGCCCATGGAGAGGGTATCCAGTTTCTCTGAATTGTCCAGTGACTGATTGATCTGCTGGCGTAGTTCAGCGAGTTTTTGAAAGGCGAGCTGCTGTTCTTGAAAGCTGTTTTCTGCCCGGGGAATTGCCATCAGTCCGCGCAGTCGTAAATTGGGTAGTTTGGCTATTTGCAGTGCAATGGGCAGCAGGCTATCGGCGGCAAAGCCAGACTTGCTCGGCTCGTTGTCTATGTTCACCTGCAGACAGATATTCAGAGGCCCCAGTGATTCCGGTCGCTGATCATTGAGGCGCTGGGCGATCTTTAAACGATCGACACTGTGAACCCAGCTGAAATTCTCAGCCGCGTTGCGGGTTTTGTTGGATTGCAGTGGGCCAATAAAATGCCAGCACAGATTTTCTGCCTCTAACTCGGCGATCTTTTCCAGGGCTTCCTGAAGATAATTCTCGGCAAAATGCGTCAGGCCAGCGCCCATAGCTTGGCGAATATGTTCGACACTGCGGGTCTTGCTCACCGCTAATAAAAGTATCTCGCTGGGGTCGCGTCGGTACTCAGCGGCACTCTGATCTATACGTTTGTTTACATCGGCAATGTTATTTTCAATCTTTGGCATATACTTATCAGGTTATTGAGAGGTTAACGGACATTTTAACGAGTAGTCTAACGGACCATTTATTGCCGCAAGGATTAAGCGAGAAAAGCATGGATATAACGGAGTTATTGGCCTTTAGTGCCAAAGAGGGCGCCTCAGATTTACATATTTCCGCAGGACTGCCACCGATTATTAGAATAGATGGCGATGTTCGGCGGATTAACCTGCCGCCTATGGAACACCGACAAGTCCACAGTTTGATCTACGAAATAATGAATGACAAGCAGAGAAGGGACTATGAGGAGTTTCTGGAAACAGATTTTTCTTTTGATGTGCCGGGAGTTGCTCGCTTTCGTGTCAATGTGTTCTATCAAAACCGCGGTGCGGCAGCGGTATTTCGAACCATTCCTTCAAATGTACTGACCCTCGAACAGCTAGGTATGGGAGATATTTTTAAAAAGCTCGCCTTGATGCCTCGAGGTTTAGTACTGGTTACGGGCCCCACGGGCTCGGGTAAGTCGACCACCCTGGCGGCTATGGTGGATTACGTTAATGACAATCGCTACGACCATATCCTCACCATCGAAGACCCCATCGAATTTGTTCACCAAAGTAAAAAATGTCTGGTTAACCAGCGTGAAGTGCATCGCGATACTCACGGTTTTACCGAAGCTCTGCGCTCGGCACTGCGGGAAGATCCGGATGTTATCTTGGTGGGTGAGCTCCGTGACCTTGAAACTATCAGGTTGGCACTGACCGCCGCCGAAACCGGTCATCTGGTATTTGGCACCCTGCACACCACCTCGGCAGCCAAGACCATCGATCGGGTGGTGGATGCCTTTCCCGGGGGCGAAAAGCCAATGATTCGATCCATGCTCTCGGAATCTCTACAGGCTGTTATCTCCCAGACATTATTAAAGAAAACCGGCGGTGGCCGTGTGGCGGCTCATGAAATCATGATTGGCACTCCGGCGATCCGCAACCTGATTCGCGAGGATAAAGTGGCACAGATGTATTCCTCGATTCAAACCGGCGGAGCCCTAGGCATGCAGACTCTCGACCAATGTTTGCACAACCTGGTGGCACAGCGCGTGATCAGTGTAGAAGTGGCTCGTGAAAAAGCCAAAATGCCAGACAGTTTTTAAGGAGAAAAACTATGTCAGCTCAGACCTTTGAAAATCTGGTTAACTATATGGCCAAGAAAAAGGCCTCGGATCTGTTTATCACCGTTGGCCTGCCACCCTGCCTTAAGCTCAATGGCTCAGTGATGCCTGTGAGTAAAAACAAACTCTCTCAGGCGGATTGTGAAGAGTTTGTTCTCGGTACCATGAATGCCGAGCAGCAAATAGAATTCAAAAAACATAAAGAGCTCAACTTTGCCGTAGTCAGTGAAAGTGCCGGACGCTTTAGGGCTAGTGCCTTTTATCAGCGTGGCGAGATTGGCATGGTGTTGCGGCGTATCGAAACGCAAATTCCCTCGCCGGATTCACTGCTGCTGCCGTCTATTTTAAAAGAACTGGTAATGAACAAACGCGGTATTGTTATTTTTGTTGGCGCCACAGGCACGGGTAAGTCGACCTCCCTGGCTGCGCTGATCGGGCACCGCAATAAAAACAGTCGCGGGCATATAGTCTCCATTGAAGACCCTATTGAATTTGTCCATGAACATCAGGGCTGCATCATTACTCAGCGGGAAGTGGGGGTGGATACAGAGTCCTTTGATGTGGCGCTGAAAAATACCTTGCGCCAGGCGCCGGACGTTATTTTGATCGGCGAGATTCGCACCCCAGAAACCATGCAACACGCTATCACCTTTGCCGAGACCGGCCATCTGGTGCTGGCCACCCTTCACGCTAACAACGCCAACCAGGCCCTGGATCGCATCAGCCATTTCTTCCCGGCAGATCGTCACGACCAGATGTGGATGGATCTATCTCTAAATATGCGTGGCATTGTCGCTCAGCAACTGGTGCCCACTATTGAGGGCAAGGGCCGTCGCGCAGCGATTGAGATTCTGCTCAACACACCATTAGTGGCTGATGTTATTCGCAAGGGCGAGGTGCATAAGCTAAAAGAGATTATGGGTAATTCCACCGAGCACGGCATGCAGACCTTTGATCAGGCGCTCTATGAGCTCTATATTGAAAAGCAGATTAGTTACGAGAATGCGATCGCCCATGCGGACTCAAAAAATGACCTGCGCCTGATGATCAAGATGCAGTCAGAAAACTATGTGGACCAGCTTGGGGCCAGTGCTGATGATCTGTCGATAGAGGAAGATAGGTCGGATAGTCTACGCTGGTAGCTGGTAGCTGGTAGCTGGTAGCTAAGGCCTGGTGCTAGGGCGCAGTGCCGATCGATGGTGCATCGAGCCAGCTCTGCAGAATCAGTGATGCGGCTATATGGTCAATCTTGGTCAAATCCTGAGTGCCCTGATCTCGGCCTATAGACTTGGCTTCGCGACTGGTTAGGCGCTCATCGACCATTTCCACTTCCACAGCAAAACGACCCTGCAGGCGACGGGCAAATTTACGTGCTCGATTGCTGAGGTCACTTTCACTGTCGTCCATATTTAACGGCAACCCAACTACCACCAGATCTGGGCTCCACTCTTTTAATAGCTTCTCTACCTGATCCCATTTGGGCATGCCGTCCACGGCCTTGAGTATGGTTAGACCTGTGGCTGAAGAGGTTAGAGTTTGCCCGCTGGCAACGCCGATCTGCTTAAGGCCAAAGTCAAAGCCCAGCAGTCTTTTGTGTTTTGTGGCTTCAGGCATGACCGGCCTGATGGGAAAGCATGCGCAGGTCTAAGCCAATACTCAGGGCCGCGGCCGAAGCCCGCTTAGCGCAGTCTGTTTTAAAGATAATCTCGGCTTCAGCTGGGATTGTCAGCCAGCTATTTTCACCCAATTCTCTTTCCAGTTGCCCGGCTTCCCAACTTGAGTAGCCGAGAGTAACAAGAGAGTCTTTGGGGCCTTTTCCCAGTGCCATATCTGTGAGTATGTCTCGGGATGCGGTGAGGCAAACCTGATCAGAGATCATCAGCGTCGACTCCCACTGCTGTTCGCAGTTGGCGTGCAAGATAAAGCCGCGATCCCGCTGCACTGGGCCACCATCAAATAGCAGTGGCCGCCCGCACTCGTCTTGGTAGTCGAGTTTTAGTTGATCAAATATAGCCTTCACCGGAATATCCATCTGCTGATTGATAATCAGCCCCATGGCGCCATCTGAATTGTGCTCGCAGATATACACCACAGAATCCGAAAAGGTCGGATCCTCGAGGCCTGGCATAGCCAGCAAGAAGTGATTTTTCAGGCTACTTATTTTTTTCGGTTTCAATGTCGTCATGGTAAGCAATATGGAGTTTTATCGCCTCAAACTCAAGCGCTGAGGCAGATTAGTTTGTTGTTAGTACATTGTTAGACTGATATTGCCAGGTGCGAATAATATGGATTTCATCGCGGCTGCGCAGCTCTTTGGGGAAGGCCTTAAAGGGCGAAGCCAGTTGAACCGAACGCACCGCGGCTTGATCAAGCAGTCGCGATCCTGAGCCTTTTGAGACTTCAATGCGCTTGATGCGACCGTCGGCTAGTAGCACTACAATTAATTGCACCTGGCCAAAAATGCCCTGAGTGCGCGCTTCTCTGGGGTAATGTACATTGCCGATCTGCTCTACTTTTTCTTCAAAATAAACCATGTAGGCTGCTGCATCTGCAGACTTAGCCGATACTGAGGTCATGCGCAGCACCTGGGGCATTTTGTTGTATGCCTGCTTTAAGCGATCAAGCTCTGCTTGCATTGCTACTCTGTCCGGCTGCTGATCTGCGTTGCGGGGTTCTACGGACTTGTTGGTTTGGCTGTCGCCCTCACGGCTTAAGACTGCCTGCTCGGCTGAGTCAGAGCGTTGTTGCTCAATTGCCGGCTGCTGCCCTTGGTCTTGCGGTTGCAAAACTTGTTGCTGATCATCAGTTCCCAGCTGATGGGTCTGGGCAATAAAGTCTGCTTGATCTGGTGCCTCGTCACTTGGCTGCTGCGCTAGCGTGATATCTATGGATGGGTTGGGGGGAGATCCGGCTGGCATGGCAAAGCTCAAGCCGATTAGCAACAGGCCATGAGCCACCAGGGCCAGGGAGAATGTTTTCCGCAGGCGTTGCTGGCTGGTGTTCCAGAGTCCGTCAGTCAGGCTATCCATCTACAAAGCTATCCATCTACAAAGCTATCCATGGCTTAGGTTCTCCATTATTTAGGCTATCCATAGCTCAGGCTGTCCATAATCTGTTCCAAGGGTAATTAATGTCTATCCACCCCGCTGGCCCAGTCTTGCGCTTATTGCCTTTATAAGGCGCTCGCCAATCTGGGTGTCTTCAGCATTATCAATTTCGCGAATACAGGTTGGGCTGGTGACATTAATCTCGGTGAGATAGTCGCCAATCACATCGAGGCCGACAAATATCAGTCCGCGCTCTTTTAATGTCGCTGCAACCTGCTGAGCAATCCACAGATCTCGCTCACTGAGTGGCTGTACAACACCGCGGCCACCCGCGGCAAGGTTGCCACGGAAATCACTGCCTGTGGGTATGCGTGCCAGACAGAAGGGAATGATCTCCCCGTCGACCACTAGGATTCGCTTGTCCCCCTCGGTGATTTGAGGCATAAACTTCTGCGCCATAATGGTCTCGGTACCGTATTTGGTGACTGTCTCGAGAATCACATTGAGATTCTGATCCCCTTCTTTGACGCGGAAGATCGAGGTGCCGCCCATGCCGTCCAGCGGCTTGTAGACCACATCCTGATGCTCGGCTAAAAAACCTTTCAGCCGCTCTTGGTCACGGCTGACTAATAGGGGCGGAGTGCACTGGGGAAATTCTGTGGCAAAGACCTTCTCGTTGCAGTCACGCAGACTCTGGGGCTTGTTCACCACCAGTGAGCCGCGCCGTTCCGCAGCTTCGAGGATATAGGTGGAATAGATAAACTCGCTATCGAATGGCGGGTCTTTGCGCATTACCAAGACATCCATCTCTTCGAGAGCGGCGTCTCTGCTGTCTCCCAGTTCGAACCATTTGTTGGCGTCATCGAAGACTGTTAAGGGGCGCAGATTGGCTCTGGGGCCACTGTTATCTATATAGAGGTCAGACTGTTCCATATAGAAGAGATCGAGCCCCTGAGCCTGAGCTGCCAGCAAGATCGCCAGGGTTGAATCTTTGTAAAAAGAAATGGATTGGATGGGATCCATAACTACGCCGAGGGAAGTGCCCATAAAATGACAGCCTTAGGTTGATATTTGCGCTATAACTAAGTGTGGCAACTGATATGGCCGATGCCCTGAAAATTTCTGTGACCTATAAATCAATTATTTTATTAACTTTAGAGGCTTGTGGATTATATATTACAAGTGTGTTTAAAATTCCATAACTTAAGTGATGTTGGCAATGCTTAAGGCGTTAAGTGGTTTTACAATGGTGATAATATGGATGTTCAGGGCCTTAAAGTGCTCGTCATAGATGACAGCAACACAATAAGACGCACCGCAGAAACATTGTTGGCAAAAGCTGGCTGTGATGTTTCAACAGCGTCAGACGGTTTCGACTCATTGTCGAAAATCGTCGATATCAAACCAGATGTCATTTTTATCGACATCATGATGCCGCGTCTCGACGGCTATCAAACCTGCGCACTAATAAAAAATAATCCCGACTATAAATCTACTCCAGTAATCATGCTGTCGAGCAAAGATGGCCTTTTTGATAAGGCCAAAGGCCGCATAGTTGGCGCTGACGACTATCTGACCAAGCCCTTTGGGCGCGCAGAATTGCTCGATGTATTAGAAAAACATACCCAAAACTAACTAAAGGATCTAGAGGTTTTATCAAATGGCAAAAGTATTGATTGTGGATGACTCACCTACTGAAACATATAAGTTGGCTAATATTCTTGAGCGCAATGGATTTTCTGTGCTCTCGGCAGATTCTGGTGAACAGGGGCTTAACTTGGCGCGAGATGAGCAGCCCGATGTGGTTTTGATGGATATAGTGATGCCTGGACTGAATGGCTTTCAGGCAACTCGACAGCTTAGTCGCGGCAAGGAAACCCAGCATATCCCAGTCATTATAGTGACAGCCAAAAACCAGCAGGCGGATCAGGTCTGGGGTGAACGCCAAGGTGCCAAGGCCTATCTCGTCAAGCCGATCGATGAGAAGCAACTAGTCGCCGCGATCACTAACGTCCTAAATTAGGACGTCGCGCCGTGTCTAAAGTCAAAAAACTCTTTTCAACCATTAGTGGTGTCGCCAGCCGATTCAGTGAGTCGGTTTATGGCTTGCCTGCGCAAAAGCAGATCGTTGAGGCACGCAAGTTAATCGCCTTTAGACTGCTGGGCTATAACTACCTGATTCCGTTGAATGAGGTGAGTGAGATACTTGAAGTTCCCGAATCGACAAAATTGCCCCGCGTAAAATCCTGGGTGACTGGCCTGGCTAATGTAAGGGGCCGTCTATTACCGATTATCGATCTGGCTGCTTTTCTCGGTGGCAGCTTAACTAGTGCGGTACGGGATCGACGAGTATTGGTGCTGGATATTAATAATGTCTATGTGGGTGTGGCGGTAGATGCGGTTCAGGGGATTAAATCTCTCCCTGTGGATCAGCATCGAACAACATCTAGCCAGTGTCCAATGGCCAGTTTTACCGATGGAGTCTTTATCGAGGAAGAGCAATCACTGGCACTTTTTTGTGCGAGAAAACTGATTGAAGACGATCAGTTTATGGCTGTTGCTATTTAAAATCTGCGGATTATTGAATTGTGTAACTCGAAAAAAGTAACTGCAAAACAGAATAAACATGGAGGATTATATGAGTACAACTACTGGCAAGGGATCGCTTTTTCGCAGCCTAATTATCACGCTGGGAATTATCTGTATAGGTGCTGCGGCATATAGCATTGTCGAAGTTAACCGGCAGGCAAAAAACGACAAAACTAACATTCAGAGTATCGCCAATCTGCGCATTAAAGCGTTGCGAATTACCAAGTTGGCCGACGATGCAGGCGCTGCGCGAGAGGAAGCTTTTGACTCTCTAACCGGCTTGACCACGGAGATGGAACGCGGCTGGAAAACATTGCAGCAGCGCCTCAACACTCAAGATGAAATCTCGCGTACGCAGATTAAATTTGTCGCCGACAGTTGGGGCAAGGTACAAGAGGAATTAAATCAGTTAGCAGATAGCCGTGAAACGGTTATTTTTGTATCCACTGTTGCCCGTAAACTCAATGAAACACTACCTCAGGTGCAGGATAACGCCGGTCAGGTTGTAGACGCACTGATCGCCCAGTCTGCCCCTGCTGGGCAGATCGCTATTGCCCAGGAGCAGCTCTGGTTGATCGAACGCATTGGCCGTAATATCGATAAGATGATCCTCGCAAGTGGTGATGCCAATTTGGCTGCGGACCAGTTTAAAGGTGACTCTAATGTGTTTCGCGACACATTGGACTCGATGAAAAATGGCAACTTTATTCTCGGCATTACCAAGGTGACCAATAAGGAAGCCCTAGCGAGTATTGAGCAGATTCAAGAATCATTTGATGTGGTCGCCAACGATATTGATCGGATCTATAACTCAGCCAATGACCTCTCCACCGCGCGCCAATCTGCCGAAGCTCTGCTAGCCGATGTGCCTGTGTTGCTAACCAAGCTCGACAACTTAGATAACACAGTGGCAGATCTAGCTGATTCCGAGCAGCGTCTGTTTAATGATTTGACCAGTCTTTCGGCTATCGCCGGATTCTTTACTGCCCTGGTAATTTTAGGCTTTATTAACTTTAGAGCGACCCGTCGCAATCTGATTGAATCTGAGCAAACCAAAGATAAAAACCAGCAGGCGATTTTACAGCTTCTGGATGATATTTCGGATCTTGCAGATGGCGATTTGACCGCGGAAGCCACGGTGACAGAAGACTTCACCGGTACCATTGCCGACTCGATTAACTTCGCTATCGGCGAGCTTAGAAGCCTGGTGGAAAACGTCGCCAGCTCCTCGGAAAAACTAACCGGATCCGCCGACGCAACCCGGGCCACATCCTTACAGCTGGCAGAGAGCGCCGAGCATCAGGCTCAGGAAATTGCCGGTGTATCAGCGGCGATTAACGAAATGGCTATCACCATTGATCAGGTCTCTTCCAACTCTGCCGAATCAGCAGCGGTTGCGGAGCGTTCGGTATCTATCGCCAAAAATGGTTCTCAGGTTGTACGCAATACCATTGAAGGTATGGATACTATTCGCGAGCAGATTCAAGACACCTCAAAGCGGATCAAACGCCTGGGTGAAAGTTCTCAAGAAATTGGCGATATAGTCTCGCTGATTAATGAGATTGCGGAACAGACCAATATCCTCGCCCTAAACGCCGCGATTCAGGCCGCCATGGCCGGTGAAGCTGGTCGTGGTTTTGCTGTAGTAGCCGATGAGGTTCAGCGTCTTGCTGAGCGCTCGGCCACAGCCACTAAGCAGATCGCCGGACTGGTAAAAACTATTCAGAGTGATACCAATGAGGCTGTAAGCTCCATGGAGCAGACTACAGCCGAAGTGGTTAAAGGTGCTGAGTTAGCCCACAGTGCCGGTATCGCCCTGGAAGAAATTGAAACTGTATCGACCAACCTGGCAGAGTTAATTCAGGATATTTCCGAAGCGGCGAAACACCAGGCCACCACCTCTGCGCATATTTCCAACACCATGAACGTGATTCAGGAAATTACCTCGCAAACGCTATCCGGCACAAATGATACTGCGACCTCTATTGGTGAGCTGGCTGAGATGGCTGTAGAAATGAAGCACTCGGTGAGTGGATTTATTCTGCCGGATTCGAATAGCAGCGCATCCCTTGGTGATGACCTTCGCGAGGAGCACGACAGCGCCTCTGGACCCGAGCAAGAGCACGATGACGATCAGCTAGGGGCCATGTTTGCCGTCGCAACTGATACAGACTCTGATCAGGTTGAGACAGTTGGCGAGAAGTCTACTCACAGCAGTGACGAGGAGCGGTTGAACCTTGATTTCGTTGCCAGCACCGATATGGACCAAGACTTTAACGAAGACCTTGAGGTCGACATTGAAGACCCAGAAGAGCTTTTGCATCTAGAAGAGTTTGAGGCTGAAATCGAAGCCATGCTCAGTGATGGTGAGAATAAAAAGACATAGATAAATAGTCGACTGAATAGGGCTTAATAAGTGGCCATCAAAGCAGGGCAGGCGCTCCTTCAGAACAGTGAGTTCGGATATTTCGATATTTGGAAAACTGCTATCGAAGAGCGGACAGGTGTCCAGATTACACCTGATCGTGAGCGCGCCTTGGGGCTCTTACTCAATCGAAGAATGGTCGAGTTGGATCTTCTCGATGTTGACGAATATCTCAACCAAGCCCTAGATATCACCAGAGGTGCCAAAGAGTGGAGCGGGCTGGTGGATCGTTTGCTAGTTAAAGAAACTAGCTTCTTTCGACATGCCCCCTCATTTGATTATGTCGCCCAATGGGTCAAAGAGACCGTTACTGCCCCCGGCTTTGTCGGCCCACTGTGGGTTTGGAGTCTTGGCTGTTCAACCGGTGAGGAAGCTTACTCACTGGCGATAACTGTTGACCGAGCTATGCGTGAAGTGGGCTGTGAGCTGGGTTTTGGCATTATTGGCACAGATATTAGCAACGAAGCGATTTTTCAAGCGCGGCGCGGCATATATCGCGGAGCAAAAATGAACGCGGTTGATGAGTCTACAAGGGAGAATTATTTCGACCAAGTTGGCAAGCAGCTGTGGCGTGTGAAAGCCGATTTAAGACGCCGAGTCTGTTTTTTGACAAGCAATATATTGGCCGATAAGTCGCCCTTGATTGGGCGCAAAATACATCTTATTTACTGTCAGAATATGTTGATTTATTTTCGCCGCTGGAAGCGCCGAGAACTGGTTAATCAATTAACCGGTCACTTGGATAATCGCGGTTGTCTGATGTTGGGGCTAGGCGAATTGGCAAATTGGACGCCAGAGGGATTTGCGCGAGTTGCGCCCCGAGTTGTTCAGGCATACACCAAAGTTAAGACCGTTGAACAGGGAGAAGCTCTATGAGCGAGGTTCAAATAAAAAGAATCAAGACATTCACCGGGCTTGAATGGCTAATAGGCGAAATTGAAAATAGTCTGGACGCTGCCTTTAATGAGCTGGAAGCGTTCACTCAGAATAATAGTGATGAAACAAAAATACGTTTTTGTCTTGGCCACCTGCATCAAATAACCGGTCCGTTTAAAATACTGGAATACGAAGGCTGCATTTTTTTAGTTGAAGAAATGGAAGCTTTAACCCAGGCCATTATTGATAGAAAAGTGTCCAATATTAATGAAGCCTGCGAAATTTTGGTTCAGGCCATTGTTAAGTTGCCAATCTATCTTCGACAGATACTGTCCAATCGAGAAGACCGTCCCGAGACACTGATTCTATTGTTAAATGACTTGCGCGCTGCACAGGGGCAGTCCCTAGTCTCAGAAGGGGTTTTATTTTCACCGGATATATCTAGCTTAAAAAACCTAGGTGAGAATCAGGCTGCGGCCGACCCCAACTCTCCAACCAGCGATATGATAAAACGTCTGCGTCAGGTCTATCAGTTATCGTTAATAAAAGTGATAAAAGACCAGGGAAAAGCGGCTAATTATTCCAATCTTGAGAAAGTCCTACAGCGCATGCAGGAACTTTCAAAAGATAGCTGGCGTCAAAATTTATGGTCTGTTTCCGGTGAAACTATCAAGTTAGTGGCATCCGGCGAAATCAAATTTAGCCTGGCACTTAAAAAACTTTTTCGAACACTGGATACCCAATTAAAACTTCAGGCCAAGGAAGTCGCCCTAGGGCAATACAGTGCTCCAGAGAACGCACTGTTTAAGAACCTGCTCTATTATCTAGCGACAATCCAGCCGGCTTCCGATGCATTGAAGGCTATCTGGGAAAAATATAATCTCGCTGAAGCTTTCCCTAGTGGAACCATCAATCCAGATCATGGGCGCTTAGTGCCACAGTATGATCCGTTGGTTGTCCGATCTCTAGTTGTGGCAATTCAAGGTGAATTGGCCACCGTGCGCTCCGCCCTAGAAAGGTTTTCAATTGAGGGCGGACTCTCTGCTGACGAAGTTAGAGAGGCTCTGCCAGTACTCGCCAACATGGCCGACACTCTGGCCCTGGTAGGTCAGGGAAAACTGCGTGATGCGACGACTAATGTAGATACAAAGTTACACCAAATTTTCTCTACAGAAGCCTCGGGAGTCGAAGATCAGGATATTGCCGATGCAGTTCAAAGTCTTGCTGAAATAGAATTAGCCTTAAATACCTGGGCCGCTAGTCCCGATAAATTTTCAGGTACAGTAGATCTGGATAGCCAGCAGAATCAATTTGAGTTCGACAGCGCCAGTCAGGTACTTTTAGCTGAGTCGCGCACAGGCATTGAACGTATCAAAGAAGCTGTTGTTGCCTTTATAAATTCCCAGTGGGATTTACAATTACTCTCTCATGTGCCGGGTATGTTTAACCAGCTCCAGGGCGCCCTGCAGATTATAGGATTGTCCCGAGCGGCATCGGTTGTAACGGGCTGTACAAGCTATGTTGAAAAGCTTATTGCAGAACAGAGCCAGCAATTGGAGTGGCATGCTCTGGACACGTTTGCTGATGCAATCACCATTGTTGAATACTATCTCGAGCAATTACCCGCTGATAACCATAATAATAGTGATACCGAACAAGATGATGTTTTGATCGCTGCAGAAGAGAGCGTTTACTCCCTGCTACAGGAAGGCGAAGCAGAGCAATCACAGGTGCAGCATGCGGCGTCCGACGAAACCGATTTCCACGCTGAGCCTGAAGAAATTATTGATGAATTGGTTTTGTTTGAAGAAACACATATAGGCCAAAATTCAGAATCAAAAGCTGATGATGCTTCACAATCTAAATCATTTTCTGAAGACCAAGATGATGAATATATTGTTGACCCAGAAATAATCGAAATTTTTGTCGAAGAGGCCGATGAAGTTCTCGGGACCCTGACTGCATTATTACCCCAGTGGAAAAGTCAGCTGCAGGATGAAGAGTTACTGGCTACTGCCCGACGTTCGTTTCATACCCTAAAAGGCAGCGGCCGCATGGTCGGCGCCATGGCCATCGGAGACTTAGCTTGGTCGATTGAAGAGCTGTTGAATGGCGTCACTAATGGGCGCTTAAAATGTACTGAGATGATGGTTGATGTTTCGGCTATGGCGGTTGAATCAATTACAGAAATGGTCCCTGCTTTTGCCGCGAATCAGCCAGATGAAGATCCAGAGCAGCGCATAAAGGCTATTACTGAAGCGGCTAAATCACTCGCTAATAGCGAAGCCATGAGCCCACTAGCCGCCGCATTATTGGGTCTAGACGCCACTTCTAATGTCGAGCCAGAGCCGCAAGAAAAAGTTGAGGTTGAGGCGCTTGACGTTGAAGAGCTCGTTGCTGATGATCTTGGTGTTGAAGAACCTGGTACTGAAGAGCTCGAAGACCCGAATGTGACTATAGAAGTTGAAAGCAAACCAGAGATTGTCGATCAGCAGGATCCAGTCGAGACTCAGGTAAATGCCCATGAGTTTGATGATGAAGGAGAGCACGAAGCCATATTGTTAGAGATGTTCGTCAACGAAGCTCAGGGCCATTTAAAAACCATTGACGATTTTGTCTTACAAACTCGCAGCTCCGCACCACTCTATAAAACACCCTCTCTGGCACTCCAGCGAGCATTGCACACCTTAAAAGGTACTGCAGAAATGGCCGACTTCTCAGAGCTGAGTGAGTTGGTTACACCTCTTGAAGAGTTCGTTAAAGAATTACATCACCACCAGATTTGTCTCGATGAAGATATTGTCCACCTAGTTGAAGATGCGGCAGATTTTTTCCGTGCCATTCTTGCGCGAATGACAGGCGGTGAATTAATCGAACTGCATGGGCTGAAGCTGTTCCGTGCAAGGCTGTCAGAGTTGCGTGAAAAAGCCGTTGGCCATCTATTGCGCGGCGCCAATAACGATAGTGACGGCAAGGATTTTTCCGCAGTCAAACGGCTGATGGCGGAAGGACTCCTAGCGCTACAAAATTATCCTGCTCTGTACGATTATCTCCAGCGCCAAACCGCTCCGCCTAGAGTTGTTTTCAATCAACTGCTGGCTGATTTGCAAGCGATTCAGGAACAGCTTGTAGATGCGGATATAGCGCCTATCCTAGAGCTTTCTGGACTGATGGCACCGATTTATAGCCTGCTGTTGGACATAGGTTCGGTACCCGATCAGGTTGTTATAGATACATTGAGAGAGAGCCATGAAGATCTATTGAATCTCTTTGATATGCTCGCTGCAGATCAGGATTTAAGTTCAATATCTGATGCAGACAAAAAACGTTTAGGGGATATAGAAAAGCAACTTACCGAGCAGTTAGCAGAAAAGGTCGAGGTAACTAAGGTCTCTGAAGATCAAGTGTCCGCTACAAGCGCTGTCGAAGAACCTGTCGAGATACTCCCGGTTACGACACTTCCTGTTACGACACTCCCTGTTAAAGAGCAGTCCGAAGATGATCAGCCGATAATATCTGATGAGCCTGAACTAATACTCCCAGAAGAAAATATTGGCCAACCATTGATCGATTTGGATGGCAGTGATGAGAGCTGCGAAGACGAACCTAAGGGTGCACTTATTTGTGAACCTGCAGCAACTGCCTCTAGCTCAATGTCATTGGTTGATATAGAGCTCGACAATGAAATTGTCGGCGTCTTTGTGGAAGAGGCAGATGATATTGTCAGCCATATTGAAGAGTTAGTGATGGCCTGGCGATCCAGCCCCAAAGAGATCGAACTGGCGGATCGACTCAAGCGCGACTTGCACACCTTAAAGGGCGGTGCGCGTATGGCTGGGTTTAATGGGTTGGGAGATCGAGCCCACGCCATCGAATCCCTAGTCGACGACACCAAAGATTACGACAAGCGCTTTTTTAAGGCGATTATTTCTCATCAGGAAATGTTGGTCAGCGTCTACGATATTGTTCGGCAGATGGCTCGGGGTGGCGATATCAACGCGCTGCGTAAACAGCTGGTTGATTTTGAACAGGGCGACCTAGCGGATACAGATATCGCTGCCGATGATCAGGGTGAGAGTAACAGTCAGGACAGCGCTCACTCTGCCGCTGATTTCATGAAATCTCTGGCTATCCCGGAGGCCGAAAAGTCGGGTGAGTCAACGCAGGCATTATCAGGTTCCTCTGGTGCAAAGCAAAAGTCTGTGTTTGATCAGAATGCCATTCAAGGTGAAATCAAAGAGGTTGTTCGAATTGGTGCCGAGGTATTGGATACTCTAGTTAATCTGTCCGGAGAAAATATTATTTTCCGCGGCCGAGTCGAAGAACAGCTCAGTGAGTTCACTCAGTTCCTCGATGAAATGGATGCCACAGTGGATCGCCTTCAGGGGCAGGTCAGACGCCTGGGCACTGAAACCGAAGCGCAGATTGATTACCGTCGCGAGCAGATTGAAGCCTCGGGTGAGGCGGATAATTTTGATCCACTAGAGATGGATCGCTACTCGCACTTACAGCAGTTGACCGGCTCGCTGATGGAGTCCGCATCTGATTTACACGATCTCAAAGAAACGCTGAATGAAAAATTAATTGGCACCGAAACTCTACTTTTACATCAGTCACGGATCAACACTGACCTGCAAGAAGGCTTGATGAAAACCCGCATGGTTCCCTTCGCCAGAATTGTTCCGCGACTGCGTCGCATTGTTCGGCAGGTGGGCATAGAGCTGGGTAAAAAAGTTGAATTGCGCATGGATAATATTCAGGGAGAGATGGATAGATCGGTTCTCGATCGGATGGTCGCCCCCCTAGAACATATGATCCGTAACTCCGTGGATCACGGTATAGAAACTGAAGCCGAGCGCTTAAAAGCGGGCAAGCCAGCGAGTGGCAGTATTGTTATTACCACCTATCGCCAAGGTGGCGACATCGTTATCCACTTGGCTGATGATGGTCGCGGTTTAAATGTGGAAAAGATTCGTCGCCGCGCCCTAGAGAAAGATCTGATGGCAGAGGATGCTGCGCTATCAGCCTATGAAATTGCTCAGTTTATTTTTCATCCCGGCTTTACAACATCTGACTCAGTGAGTCAGATATCTGGCCGCGGTGTCGGACTAGATGTGGTCAATAGTGAAGTGCGCCAATGCGGTGGTCGGGTAGATATTGAAACCTCGGCGGGTTTTGGCACTCAGTTCACCATAGTCTTGCCCTTTACCTTATCGGTTAACCGCGCACTGAT
The DNA here is from genome assembly GCA_963855085.1 of Gammaproteobacteria bacterium. Lineage (GTDB taxonomy): Bacteria > Pseudomonadota > Gammaproteobacteria > Pseudomonadales > Porticoccaceae > HTCC2207. The sequence continues at coordinate 35,078 of CAWLBR010000001.1, read as the reverse complement.
GATCAATGTCACTGGTGATCATTACGGCTTGTCCCTCAACTCAATTGATGGCGTTCACTATATGCTGCGCAGTGCTGTGGATGAAGCTGTGGCCAATGGCAGTTTGATCAATTACGGCGGTGTGGATTATGAACTCTGTTATCTGGGAACCTTGCTCAACCCAGAGATTTTAAAGCGGCCAGACAGTCTCGATGAGGACGCTGCTCTGGTGCTGTTCCATTCCGATAATCGACGCTTTGCGGTACAGGTTGATGAAATTATTGGCACTAAAGAGATTGTTGTGAAGACCATAGGATCTCAGTTTTCCAGTGTTCCAGGATTGGGCGGCGCGACTATTTTGAGTGATGGTCAGGTAGTTGTGATTATTGATCTCAATGAGTTAGCGCGAGTGTCCATTGTCGATCTGCCGCGTATTGGCCAGAGCGGTGACAAAATGCTTGAACATGACTCGCGCTCAACCAATGAGGCCTCAACCAGTATATTGGTGGTGGATGACTCGGTTACGGTGCGAAAAGTCACCAGCCGTATTCTGCGGCGCCAAGGCTATAAAGTGCTGACGGCTAAAGACGGTATTGAAGCCTTAAAGGCAATGCAAGATGAGATCCCCGCGGTAATCCTGCTGGATATTGAGATGCCGCGAATGGATGGTTTTGAAGTTGCCACCCGGGTTCGTGCCAGCGATGAGTTGCGTAATATTCCAATTATTATGATTACCTCGCGAACTGGTGATAAGCATCGGCAACGCGCCATGGAACTGGGTGTCGACCACTATATGGGCAAGCCCTATCAAGAGGAGCACTTGTTGGAGACACTGGGCGAGCTGCTTTCCACGCAAACTTAGAGCAACCTATGCACCAGCCAAAGGCCAAAGGGAAAGCCCAGGGCAAGGCTAAAAAAGTCTGGTTGCTGGGAGCGTCTACTGGAGGCCTGCAGGCTATCCGTCAGTTTCTAAGTCAAATTCCTCCGCGCGACGATCTAGCTTTCGTCTATGCTCAACATATAGGGGTGCAGCAGGTAGGGGTTTTAGTGAAGATGATAGAAACTCATACCGGCTGGCGGGCAAGAGTGGCGGCTACAGGAGAGTTTATAAAACCCGGCACAGTGACGCTGATATCCCCAGAGTTTGAGACCCGAGTGAGTCGACAGGGTTGGATATTGCGCTTTGCATCTTCATGGCAGGGCCATTACGCACCCTCCATCGACCAGTTAGCCAATCGCCTGGCTCTGTTATACAGGCGCGATTGCGGAGCCATTATATTTACAGGTATGGGTGATGATGGCGCCAGAGGCTGTCAGGCGATCAAGCAGTATGGGGGGCAGGTCTGGGTTCAGGAGCCGACTGCTTGCACAGTGTCGGCCATGCCTCAAGCAGTAATTCAGCGCTGCAACACCGATTTTATTGGGACTGTTGAAGAGCTTGCGAAAAAATTTAATGCAGACGTTATTCAAATGGAGGCTTGTAGCCAATGAGTTTGTTTTTTCTAGATCAAAAAAATCCTATTGCTCAGGTCGACTGCCTGTCGATCAATACAGGGCACTCAAACCTATTGGTTCCCATGCCGGCCATCGCCGAGATTATTCTCAATCAGGAGCTGATTGCCGACGAAGAAAAACCTCAGTGGATGTGCGGCTGGATTAAATGGCGCAATCTCACTATTCCGTTGATCGATTTTGCTGCTCTGCAGCAGGCAAAACCCTGCAAAGATTTCGGTAGCAGCACACGTATTGTGGTGCTAAATAGCCTGGTAGAAGGGCATGAGCATCGCTACTATGCGATTATTTGCAAAGGATTTCCCCATACGATTAAAGTTGAGGAAGACAGCGCTCTATCGGCTCAGGACGAAGTGGAAATCGCCACCTGTATCAGTTTGAGCTTTGACCTCGATGGCCAGCACTTGGACTTGCCCGATTTCGAAGAGATTGAAATTCACCTGCGCAGCATTCCCACAACCAGTAATTAATTCTCTGAACACAATCCCTGCTCTGTATCCTCACAGGGTGGGGTGACCTGCCGTCCACAGATTAATAGTATTAAGCAGCCTGCCTCAATGTTAGTCTTAGCTCTGACCCTACAATAATAATTAAAACCATAATAAGAAAGACACCTTAAGGAACAGAGCATGAATGGCTTAATGATGGACTCCCAGCTGACTATAACGTCGATAATGAAACACGCTGATCGAATCAACGGGAAGAGCGAAATTGTTTCAGTAACTGGCGACAATCCGCTGCACAAATACACCTATAAAGATGCCTTTCGACGTGTGCGTCAGATGGCTAATGCTCTTCAAAAGGTGGGTTTTGACTCAGGAGACCGGATCGCCACTCTAGCCTGGAATGACTACCGTCACTTTGAACTCTACTACGCAATCTCTTGTTCAGGACAGGTCTGTCATACGGTTAACCCGCGTCTTTTTCCAGAGCAGATCGAATATATTATCAATCATGCGGAAGATCAGTTTATCTTCACTGACCCCATGTTTGTGCCTCTGTTGGAGCAGCTTCAAGATAAGCTTTCTACCGTCAAAGGCTTTGTGGTAATGACTGATGCGGCAAACATGCCGGAGACCAGTCTTAAAAATGCCCACTGCTACGAGACCTTTATTGAAGGCGAGCCAGATAGTTTTGAGTGGCCAGATTTGGAAGAGAATAGCGCCAGCTCCATGTGTTACACCTCTGGTACCACAGGCAACCCTAAGGGTGTTCTCTACAGTCACCGCAGTACGGTTTTACACTCCATTGTTGGCTCAACGCCAGAAGTGATGAACCTCTCTATGCAAGATGTGGTGATGCCCATAGTGCCAATGTTCCATGTTAACGCCTGGGGAACGGCCTACAACGGTCCGATGGTTGGCGCCAAGCTGGTGTTCCCAGGGCCGAAAATGGCCGACGGTGAAACCCTGACCAAACTGATTAACTCAGAAAAAGTGAACTACTCTCTCGGCGTGCCCACAGTGTGGCTGGCCCTGGTGGGTTACCTTAATGCCACAGGAAAAACCGTAGAGTCGCTTAAGTCTGTAGTCTCTGGTGGATCCGCGTGCCCGCTGTCACTGATGCAGGAAATGGAACGCCACGGCATTATGGTCCATATGGGTTGGGGCATGACTGAAATGAGTCCGCTCGGATCCTACAATCGACCCCAGGAGTGGATGCAGGATGGCACCCAAGAAGAGCAGGATAGCTGGCGTGTTCGAGCTGGCCGTGTGGTCTTTGGTGTTGAAATGAAAATTGTCGATGGTGATAACAACGAGCTGCCCTGGGATGGCGTTGCCTCTGGTGTATTGCTAGTAAAAGGCCCCTGGGTCTGCAGCGGCTACTACCGTCTCGATGACAAACCAGCAGTAGATGAAGACGGCTGGTTTAACACTGGCGATATGGCCGCTATAGATGAACAGGGTTATGTGACCATTACCGACCGTATTAAAGATGTGATTAAATCCGGTGGCGAGTGGATCAGCTCTATTGATGTTGAGAATGCCGCCATGGGCCACCCAGATGTTCAAGAGGCAGCGGTTATCGGCGTGTCGGACCCGAAGTGGACCGAGCGACCATTGCTGATTGTCATTCCGGTGGAAGGATCTAACCCCGATAAGGAGGCTATTCTAGCTTCCCTTGAGGGCAAGATCGCCAAGTGGTGGATACCTGGTGACTGTGTTTTTGTCGAGGAAATTCCGCACACAGCAACCGGAAAAATCAGTAAGAAAGATCTGCGTGACCAGTTTAAGGACTATTCCTACTCTTGAGTGTCAACCGATTGGTAGGGTCTGACGTTCTAAAAAGACTGTGCTAAAAAGGCCCTACTAAAAAGGCTCTACTAATCTAATTAAGAGGTGGTTTTATGCGTAATTTACTGGTTTTAACACTGTTGGCTGGGTTCTCTCTGGGAGCTGTTGCCGATCACCACGGCGGTGATCACCAAGGCAAAGCTAGTCATCATAAAAGTATGTTTAAGCATGCGGATCAAGATGGTGACGGTGTCGTTTCCACTGAGGAGCACGAACAGGCTCTGGAGGGAATGGCGGATAAGCGCCGTGAGCGTTTCTCGAAAATGGACAGCGATGCCGATGGCTCTCTAACGGAAGAAGAGGCTCGCGCAGCCAAGCAGCAACATCGAGAGAAAATGAAAGAAAAGCATCAGCAAAAGCACCACTAAGCCACAATAAGTTGTCAGCCGTGAAAAGACCATTTGGAAACAGATGGTCTTTTTTCTTTTGGGCTTTTCTTGAGGCTCAAGCCTCTTTCACAGGCAAAGTATTTGCACCCCATACCGAAGTCCCGCATGATTGTGCCTGAATTGACTCCTGGTGTTATATGACTGATTTTTTGATTGCTCCATCCATCCTATCTGCCAACTTTGCCCGCCTCGGCGAAGAGGTTGATGCCGTTCTTGAAGCCGGTGCAGATGTTGTCCACTTCGATGTTATGGACAACCATTATGTGCCCAACCTGACGATCGGGCCTATGGTCTGTAAAGCACTGCGCGACCATGGTGTCACCGCACCAATCGATGTGCATCTGATGGTGCAGCCGGTGGATGATCTGATCCGCATGTTTGCCGATGTTGGCGCAACTTACATTACCTTCCATCCCGAAGCCTCCAATCACGTAGATCGCTCACTGCAGCTGATTCGCGATCTTGGCTGTAAGGCCGGCTTGGTATTAAATCCAGCAACCAGTCTAGAAACTGTACGCTGGGTGATGGACCGAATGGATATGCTGTTACTGATGTCAGTTAACCCAGGTTTTGGCGGTCAGAAATTTATTCCAGCTACACTGGATAAATTAGCAGCAGCGCGACAGCTGATCGATAGCAGTGGCCATGATATTCGGCTAGAGATAGATGGCGGTGTAACCGTAAACAATATTCGCGAGATTGCTGCGGCAGGTGCTGATACCTTTGTCGCCGGTTCGGCAATCTATGGCGCTGATGACTATGCTGAGGTTATTGCCAAGATGCGCCGCGAGTTGGCGCAGGCATAAAGTGCCCACAGTTCATCAAGTGCCTGCAGCGTAAAAAGTACCTATAGCTCATAGAAAGCAGGGTTAATTGATAATCTTTCGCACTGACGGTTGTCGCGTCGGTGCAAATGCTTACAATAGCAACTTAAGTTTCGGGGATAGTTTGTGAAAGGTTCGAGTTCTAAACAGTTTGACAGCAATTGTCACACTTGGCGTTGGCGCAACTAGAGCCATCGAGGCGTTGTGACGCCTGTACCACCACATTCTGTTAAAGAACAAGGATCCTATTATGACCCCCGAACAATTTGCTGAATTAGCCCGTCAAGAATACAACCGTATTCCCGTTACCCGCGAAGTGCTGGCTGATCTAGAAACCCCCCTTAGTGTTTATTTAAAGTTGGCTTTTGGGCCAAACTCCTACCTATTTGAATCAGTGCAGGGCGGCGAGAAGTGGGGCCGTTACTCTTTGATTGGCCTGCATACTTCTACGGTTCTCAAAGTCTTTGGCAACCGGCTGGAAATTATTCGCGACGGTAAGCCGATGGTCAATCGCCAGACCAGCGACCCCCTGGGTGAAGTGGAGCGGTTCCGAAAGCTATTTAGTATGCCCGACCTGCCTAATCTACCGCGGTTTACTGGTGGCCTAGTAGGCTACTTTGGCTATGACACCGTACGTTTTGTGGAGCCTAAATTAGCCCACAGCGCGCCCCCCGATGAACTGGGAACCCCTGATATATTGTTAATGGCTTCGGATGAGGTGGCGATCTTTGATAATCTCTCTGGCATCATCATGTTAGTGGTCCATGTGGACGCCAAAGATAAAGAGGCCTTGGCCAAAGCGGAAGCTCGCCTAGATGAGCTTGAGGCCAAGCTTGAACAGCCGACACCGGAACTGCCGACGATGAATATGGCGGGTGATGGAATATCTGAAGAAGACTTTGTCTCGAGTTTTGGCGAGCAGGACTTCAAAGCCGCAGTGAATAAAGTTAAAGACTATGTGATGGCCGGTGATGTCATGCAAGTGGTGCCATCCCAGCGTCTGTCAGCGCCTTTTCATGCCGAGCCGATCAATCTTTACCGCGCACTGCGCCGCCTGAATCCCTCTCCTTATATGTACTTCCTCGACCTCGATGGCTTTCATATTGTCGGGTCATCGCCAGAGGTTCTCGCCCGTCTTGAAGACGGAGAAGTTACGGTTCGACCTATAGCTGGCACTCGCAAGCGCGGTGCAACGGCGGAAGAAGATCAGGCAATGGAAGATGAGATGCTCGCCGACCCTAAAGAGATTGCTGAGCACCTGATGCTGATTGATTTGGGGCGCAACGATGTTGGCCGCATCAGTAAAACAGGCACAGTTGAAGTCACTGAAAAGATGGTCGTTGAGCGCTACTCCCACGTAATGCATATTACCTCTAATGTGGTAGGTCAGGTGACCGACGATATGGGTGCCATGGAAGTGTTAAAGGCAACATTGCCCGCCGGTACCCTGAGCGGTGCGCCAAAAATTCGTGCAATGGAAATTATCGACGAGCTTGAGCCCGTTAAACGCAATATCTACGGTGGCGCAGTGGGTTATATCGGCTGGAATGGCAATATGGATACCGCCATCGCCATCCGCACTGCCGTGATTAAAGACAACATGCTGTATGTTCAGGCCGGGGCTGGAGTAGTAGCCGATTCGGTTCCCGAGCTGGAGTGGAAAGAGACCAACAATAAAGCCCGAGCCCTAATGCGTGCCGCAGCCATGGTGTGCGAGAAAGCTTCTGGAGAGTCGAAATGATTTTAATGATCGATAACTATGACTCGTTCACCTACAACATTGTTCAGTATCTCGCCGAGCTAAAAGCAGAGGTTCAGGTCTATCGCAACGACGAAATTAGTATTGCCGATATAGAGCGCCTGGCGCCGCAAAAGATCGTTATTTCACCTGGCCCCTGCACACCTAATGAAGCGGGCATATCGGTAGAGGTGATTACCCACTTCGCAGGTCGCCTTCCAATTCTCGGAGTCTGCCTTGGCCATCAGAGTATTGCTCAGGCCTTTGGCGGCAAGATTGTTCGCGCCAAACAAGTGATGCACGGCAAAACCTCGCCCATGCACCACAGTAATAGTGGCGTGTTTGCCGGGCTGACTAATCCCTTTGAGGCCACTCGCTATCACTCCTTGGTGATCGAGCAGAGCAGTCTGCCCAGCTGTCTTCAAATTACAGCTTGGACCGAAAATGAGGATGGCAGTCTCGACGAAATTATGGGGGTGCGTCACAAAACGCTGCCCATCGAAGGCGTGCAATTTCACCCGGAATCAATCCTGACCCAGCATGGCCATGATCTGCTGAATAATTTTCTCGAAGGTTAAGCATGGATATTAAACAAGCATTAGAAATCGTTGTGCAGGGTACAAATCTTAGCGCCCCGGAAATGCGCGATGTGATGCGCCAGATTATGACAGGCAATGCTACCGAAGCTCAGATCGGTGGTTTTCTCGTTGCCCTGCGCATGAAAGGCGAAAGCATCGATGAGATCACTGGCGCGGTTGAAGTCATGCGTGAGTTAGCGACTGGCGTCAAAGTGTCAGGCGAAGGCTTAGTAGATATAGTGGGCACTGGCGGCGATGAGTCGAATCTCTTTAATGTCTCCACGGCCTCAACCTTTGTGGTGGCCGCCGCGGGTGGATCAGTTGCCAAACATGGCAATCGCTCAGTGAGCAGTAACAGTGGTGCCGCCGATGTCCTCGAAGCCGCCGGAGTTAATTTAAATCTCAGCCCCGATCAAGTGGCGCTCTGCGTACAGGAATTAGGTGTCGGGTTTATGTTTGCACCGGCCCATCACAGCGCCATGAAACATGCCATTGGTCCGCGCCGGGAGCTGGGCCTGCGAACCATCTTTAATATTCTTGGCCCCATGACCAATCCTGCCGGCGTCACCCGCCAGCTAATTGGCGTCTACGATCAAGCCCTGTGCAAGCCCATGGCCGAGGTGCTCGGACGTTTGGGAGCCGAACATATTATGGTGGTGCACTCCGCCGACGGCCTAGATGAAATCAGCATTGCCGCAGAAACTGCAGTGGCTGAGTTCAAAGATGGCGTTGCCAGTGAATACAGCATTGCCCCTGAAGATTTTATGATCGAGCGCCAGAGTCTCGATGGCTTGAGCGTCGATAACGCCGAGCAGTCCCTAGAGTTGATTAAAGATGCTCTGGGCAAGCAGGCAAGTGCCAATGGCACCAAGGCCGCGGACCTGATCGCCCTTAATGCCGGTGCGGCACTTTATGTTGCTGGCTGTGCCGGTGACATCAAAGAGGGCGTTGCTATGGCGCAGGACGCCATAGGTGCAGGATTAGCCCGAGCCAAACTAACTGATCTTGCAACCTTTACTCAGGTTCAGCAAGACGCCTAGAAAATAACGAGAAATTCGAATGAGCTCAGATACACCGACCATCTTAAAAAAGATTCTCGCCCGCAAGCAGGAAGAAATTGCCGAGCGCAGTGCCGTGATTTCGATTGCCCAGCTAATTGAAAACGCCAAGTCCGCCCAATCACCCAGAGGATTTGCCGCAGCACTGGCAGCCAAGCTTGCCGCCGGCCAATCTGCAGTGATTGCAGAAATTAAAAAGGCTTCTCCGAGCAAAGGTGTTATTCGTGAAGACTTTGACCCAGCTGCCATTGCCGAGAGCTATGAGCTGGGTGGGGCGGCCTGTCTGTCCGTACTGACTGATGTGGATTTCTTTCAGGGCGCAGATGAGTATTTGCAGATGGCGCGCTCCGCTACGCAACTGCCGGTTATCCGCAAAGATTTTATTATCGATGATTATCAGGTTTACGAAGCTCGAGCCATGAGCGCCGATTGCATTCTATTAATTGTCTCAGCATTGACCGAAGAACAGCTTACTCACCTTCATGAGTTGGCGGTGTCACTGGGTATGGATGTATTGATTGAGGTGCATGACGGAGCCGAGCTGGAAATAGCGCTTAAGTTGGATAACCCAATGATAGGTATCAATAACCGCAACCTACACAGTTTTGAGGTCTCCCTCGACAACACCTATCAGTTGCTCGATAAAATCCCCGCCGGCAAAATTGTTATCACCGAGAGTGGCATACACAGCGCCGACGATGTCGTCGCTATGCGCGCCCACAATGTGAACAGTTTTTTGGTGGGTGAGGCCTTTATGCGCAGCGAAGAGCCGGGTCAGCGGCTGGCGGAGATGTTTGGTTAACGAGTACCAAACACCACCATGGTTTTGCCCGACACGGAAACCAGTCCCTGAGTCTCAAGCTCTTTCAGCACACGGCCAACCATCTCTCTTGAGCAGCCAACTATGCGTCCGATCTCCTGGCGCGTAATCTTAATCTGCATACCGTCTGGGTGGGTCATGGCATCTGGCTCTTTGCACAGATCGAGCAAGGTTCTCGCCACTCGGCCAGTCACATCAAGAAAAGCTAAATCTCTGACTTTGCGGGTGGTATCTCTGAGACGCTGAGCAACTTGCTTGCTGATAGCGAAGAGAAATGCGGGATGTTTATTGCTCAGCTCCATAAATTTTGCGTAGCTGATCTCCCCTACTTCACATTCGGTTTTGGTGCGAATCCAGGCGCTGCGATGCTCCTGGTCGAAGAGGCCCATTTCGCCGAAAAAATCACCCGGATTAAGGTAGGCGAGAATGATCTCTTTGCCGTCACTGTCATCTTCAATCATCACTGTGACCGAACCCTTAATAATGTAATAAAGGGTATCTCCTTGGTCACCAGCGTAGATTATGGTGCTTTTCGCCGGGTATCGGCGTCTGTGGCAATGGGATAAAAACTCTTCCACATTTTCAATATGTGGTGTTAGAGGTGCAGGCGCCAATTTGTTTCTCCATTTACAAGTTTAGCAACATGCCGCTTTATATACTGTTTGTCTGCGACTACTGAATTTAATAGTAGTCAAAAAATAATGCTCGCGAGTAAAATTTACATCGACCCTATGGTAATCTTTGAGCTTCTGAAAGTGAGGCTGTATATGAAGGCAACAATTAAGTGGGTAGATGGCGTAATGTTTCTCGGCGAATCCGGTAGTGGCCACAGTATAGTGATGGATGGTGCTGAAGCTCAGGGTGGTCGTAATATGGGCGTTCGCCCCATGGAGATGCTGCTATTAGGCTTGGGCGGCTGTGCGTCCTTTGATGTGATGAGTATGCTCACCAAGAGCCGTCAGCAGGTAACTGATTGCCGTACTGAGGTAGAGGCTGAGCGCGTTGATGCGGTGCCAGCGGTGTTTAGCAAGATCCATCTGCGGTTTCTAGTTAGCGGAACAAACCTTAAAGAGTCACAGGTTAAGAGGGCCGTGGAGCTGTCAGCTGAGAAATATTGTTCGGCCTCGATTATGCTCAATGCCGCCGGTGTTGAGATGAGCCATAGCTATGAGGTGATAGAGGCCTGACTTAGCTCTTGAACTAAAAGGCTCTTTATCTCCAGGCCTTAGCCTCTCAGCAAATCCCAGGCAAAAAAAAGGAGCCTAAAGGTAGGCTCCTAAAAAATCCTGAGAAAGTCTCAAAGGAAGGGGTAGGGGTAAAACGGTGTAAGACCTGCTAATCAGCAAATCTATAAAACTCTGTACAACTTCAATACGGGTATATTAGAAATCTGCGCCCCATACTGCAAATGCATTCTTTGCATCGTAGTCATACCATTTTGTAATAGTATTGGTACATAAGGTATAGCTTAGGGTTTTCCTTACTTCTGGCGAAATTAGCGAATAGGCCAGATGAGTTTTTCGAGATAAAAAAAAGGGGCCCAAGAAGGGCCCCTATAAAAGAATCCTATAGCAAGGATTAAGAGGGGTTTGGTACGAAGCCGCTGATTTAGTGGGTCAGCGTCTTATCTGAAGCTTTGAGTTTTGGTGCTTTAACGTTCGCGAAGTCATCTTTCGCAATTGCAGCACCCGCTAATCCAGTGAATCCGATTAGTATGTATACGAGTGTCATGGTCTATCTCCGTGGGTGTTTATGGGCAAGTCGCCCTATGTGTGACAATATACGCATAGCTATGTCATAATCCAAATGCATTGTCCGCATTATTTATATACCAAATTGTAATGACCTTGAGAATACCCCATGAACTTACAAAAACTGTCCCGCCTCGACCTCAATTTACTGGTGGCTCTTCAGGCGCTGTTGGAAGAGAAAAGCGTTACCCGCGCGGCACAGCGGCTATTTATTACCCAGCCGGCCATGAGTCGGGTACTGCAGCGTCTGCGCCAGCAGCTCGATGATCCGCTATTTACACGCACTGGCAATATATTAATTCCCACCCCCAAGGCGCAGGAATTGCAGCTGCGGTTGCCAATGTTGTTGGATGGCATTCTCGATATGGTCACCGATGGGGAATTTGACCCCGCTAGCTATGTTGGTGAGATCACCATCGCTGTCCCTGAATTTATTGCTATATCACTGGCATCCCAGTTAACTGCACTGCTAAACAAATATGCCCCAGGCGTGATTTTATCGATCTCCAGTGAGACGGACTCTGTAGCTGGAGAGTTATCGGCGGGTGTGCTGGATTTCGCCATCGATATAAAAAGAGAGATCACCGCGGAGGTGACGACTCGTCACTTGGCGATCTTTAGTCCCTCCATCTGGATGCGCGAGGGACATCCTCTGGCGAAAAAGAGCCGCGTGACCCTTGATGAAATTCTTCAATATCCCTTTGTGCAGTACTATCTGTTGATTGCCAAGCGGGTAAGTGCCCGCACCGACGCCCGTTTTGATCGCGCCTTGCGAGAGCAGGGGCGCAGTCGTTCTAAGGCGATGGTGACTAATCAGCTGATGACAGCGATTGAAACCATCTGCGCATCTGATTGTTTGATGGTATCTGCCAAGTTTGGTTCTGGTATGGAGCGCGAGCTCTATCGTATTGTTACTAAAACCTATCCAGATGACCTTCCCCACGAGGGCACGGTTCCTCTGGTGCTACTACAGCACAAGCGAACGCTGGGCTCGCCTATTCATCAGTGGTTGTCAGAGAAGATTGTCGATCTGGCTCGGGATATGGAAAACCCCCACGCGCCCCAGTCAATGCTTTTCGATTAAGGGCGGTTTGATTCCGAACTCTTAAATGAAAGCTAGTTTGATTAATGTAGGCGGTGACTAGAGTCTGTAACTACTCGCCGTCATAGCACCTGAAACCAGGGTCATCAGTTTCTTGACCGGTTTTGGAAAGGGATAGCCGCCAGCATCAAGGGCGCTTTCGGCATGATGTTTTTCATCGATCAACATCTGTTCAATCACCGCGCGACTTTTGTGGTCATCTTCAGGCAGTTGATCTAAATGCTCTTGCAGATGGTTACATACCTGCTCTTCAGTGGCGGCGACAAAACCAAGGCTCAGCTTGTCACTGATTAGCCCTGCAGCTGCGCCAATACCAAATGAAGCGGCGTACCAAATTGGATTTAATAGGCTGGTACTGCCATCAAGCTGATTAATTCGTTCTTCACACCAAGCCAAATGATCGATCTCTTCCGCTGCAGCCTCTTCCATTTGCTGACCCACTTCGGGCAATTTGGCGGTTAGCGCTTGGCCCTGATAGAGCGCCTGAGCGCAGACTTCACCAGCGTGATTAACTCGCATCAAACCGGCAGCATGTTTGCGTTCCTGCTCAGACAACTCGCCCTCTACCGCGTCCTTGGCTGGCGAACTACGCTGTGGCGTTGGGGCACTGCCAGCGATGGTGCGCAGGGCTTGATCAGCTTGAACTATAAACTGATCAAATGCAGAAAGTTTGAGTTTTGACTGGGACATAATCGGTCTTCTATGAGTCTTCTAAAGAGTGTGTTGGTTGGCCAAGTTTCTATCAGAACTGTAGTGACTTTGACTGCGCTTGTCTATTTTTACGCCTTGGCCGCCTGATCAGTCTTGTTGACGAAGATAAACGGCAGATAAAACAGCGCAAAGAAAACCATCGCCACCAGTTCGGCCACCAGGATATACAGTGGCCAGGGTCCAAGCAAATCGAGAATCGATGCATTGCCTGGCTTGTGCACCAAATAAAAGTAGTTCGCGTCCATCAGCAGATTAAGTCCATAGAGAGCAGCGGAGTAAACATTCACCCAGGCAAAGGTAATCACTACGCCTTTGAATCGCGGATACATTTGGAAGGCAAAGATATTGTGTATCACCAGCACCACCAGACCTCCGTGAACAATCCAATACTTAAAGAACTCATTGCTGGGGAAACCCACATAGAGATCGGGCGTTAGCATCGCCTGTAGTGTACCCGCCATGACCAAAAAGTAGATCACTTCAAGGCGGCGCTGATTGGGGCGCCAAAATAGCAGCGGTGCCAATACAGCAAAAAGATTACACAGGGATATGGGCAGATCGATGAGCAGGTTAAAGCGATTAAAGTAGATTTTAATGGTGCTAAAAATCACCACGGTGATGACCAAAAAGATCGATATTCGGCGGCTAAAAAGCAGATTCTGCCGCTCATCAAAATTGAGGATACACCAGACTGTTGCCAGCATGCAGAGTGCAAACACAGTCAGGGCGCCGAGATGTTGCGCACTAAACGAATGGAACTCAATCTCGACGCTGAGAAACTGCTGCCACAGTGTCATTGGGCGGTTAGCCCTGCTGCTCGCGCTCTATGGCGCGCCAAGCAATATCAGAACGCTTGTACAGGTCCTTGAAATCGACACTAGCTGCCAGCTGATAGGCTGCCTGCTGCGCCTCGGCAACCGTATTGCCCAGTGCGGTGGCGCAGAGCACACGGCCGCCGTTGGTAACAACCTGGCCGTCCTTGTTTGCTGTACCAGCGTGAAAGACTTTTGCACTCTCACTGTTCCCAATGGAACCAGTGCTTTTAGTATCGAGACCGGTTATGGCATCACCTTTTGCATAACTACCGGGATAGCCACCGGCGGCCAGAACAATCCCCACAGCCGGACGGGCATCCCAACTTGCCTGCTCTGAATCCAATGCGCCATCCAGTGCCGCAAGGCAGTGGCTGACCAGGTTGGATTTTAAGCGCATCAAGATGGGCTGAGTCTCTGGATCGCCAAAGCGACAGTTGTATTCAATCACCTTGGGCGTGCCATCGGCCATGATCATCAGTCCGGCGTATAGGAAGCCTGTGTAATCATTGCCTTCGTCGGCCATGCCCTTAACCGTGGGATAAATCACTTCGTTCATAATGCGCTGATAAATCACATCATCGACCACTGGTGCGGGAGAGTAAGCCCCCATGCCGCCGGTATTAGGACCGGTGTCGCCGTCGCTGGCGCGTTTGTGATCTTGGCTTGTGGCCATGGGTAGAACATTTTTGCCGTCCACCATGACAATAAAGCTCGCCTCTTCGCCGTCGAGAAACTCTTCTATAACCACTCTATGGCCGGCTTCGCCAAACGCATTGCCAGCTAGCATATCTTTCACCGCAGCTTCCGCTTCGGCTAAGGTCATTGCCACGATCACGCCTTTACCCGCGGCCAAGCCGTCGGCTTTAATGACAATTGGCGCGCCTACCTTTTGCAGGTAAGCCATAGCCTCATCTATATCGGTAAAGTTCTGGTAATAGCCGGTGGGGATATTTTGGCGCAACAAAAAATCTTTGGTAAAGGCTTTGGAACCCTCAAGTTGCGCAGCGCCTTTTGATGGGCCGAATATTGGAAGGTCACGCTGGTTAAAAAAGTCGACAATACCGTCGACCAATGGCTGCTCCGGACCGACAATGGTCAGGCCGACATTGTTGTTGGCAGCGAAATCAGCCAGTGCCGCAAAATCATCTATACCCAAGGCGACATTTTCCACCTTGGCTTCTCTGGCGCTGCCGGCATTACCCGGTGCCACATAGACAGTTTCCACATCGCTGCTCTGAGCGGCTTTCCATGCAAGAGCGTGTTCGCGACCACCTGAGCCAATAACCAATACATTCATTTGTCTAAATCCAAAGTGAAAAAATAATGGCGCAGATTGTAGCAGAGTAAACCGCTAAATATGCTGTAATAGCGGTCTGGGTTTATTGCCCATTAGAGGATCTACTCACTACTCAGCAGCCGTAAATATAATAATAAATATAAAGGATCACATTATCACACAGCCTATTATCTACTGGTTTCGCCAGGACCTTCGCCTTGCCGACAATCCCGCACTAGCTGCAGCCTGTGAATCTGGCGTGGTTGTTCCTGTGTTTATCTTTGACGAGAGCAGCGAGCAGGATTGGACTCTCGGTGGCGCCAGCCGTTGGTGGTTGCACCATGCATTGCAGTCTCTGGATAAAAGTCTCGGCGGTAAGCTGAATATTTACACCGGCGATGCTCTGACGATTCTCTCGGATCTAAGTGCCGACATGTCGGCGAAAGCGGTTTATTGGAATCGCTGTTACGAGCCGCGAAGCATCGAGCGCGATGCCAATATTAAGACCAGTTTAAAAGAGGTGGGACTCGACGTGCAGAGCTTTAATGGCTCTCTGCTTTGGGAGCCTTGGCAGGTGCTGAAAAAAGATGGCACCCCTTATAAGGTGTTCACCCCCTATTACCGCAGAGGCTGTTTGCAAAAGGTCGCGCCTCGGCAACCGCTGCCAGTCCCCACGACTATGGATCTGGTTAAGGCCGACAAGGGTTTGACTGTCGAAGACCTGTCCCTATTGCCGACTATCGACTGGGATAAAAAGCTCCATGGTGATTGGAATATCAGTGAAGATGGCGCCAGAGATCGCTTAGATGATTTTGTCTTTAACGGTATTCAAGATTATCGCGAAGGTCGCAACTTTCCCAATAAGAAAAATGTCTCACGCCTGTCACCTTACTTTCACTTCGGTCAGATGTCGGTCAACACAGCTTGGTATGCAGCCAATGATGCGGCAGCCTTAATCGACAACGAAAGTAATCTGGATACGTTTTTGAGCGAACTGGGGTGGCGTGAGTTCTCCTATTACCTGCTCTACCATTTTCCCAAATTACCCACTGATAACTTGCAGCAGCGTTTTAATGTTTTCCCTTGGGCTGCCAATACCGACGTCGAGCTCAAAGCTTGGCAAAAAGGTAAAACCGGTTATCCCCTGGTGGATGCTGGTATGCGTGAACTCTACGACACCGGGTATATGCACAATCGTGTGCGCATGGTGGTGGGTTCATTTATGGTGAAGAATTTGCTGATTCACTGGCACAGTGGCGAGCGCTGGTTTTGGGACTGTCTGGTGGATGCGGATCTGGCGGCCAACAGCGCAAGCTGGCAGTGGATCGCTGGTTGCGGTGCTGATGCCGCACCCTTTTTCCGAATTTTCAATCCCATCACTCAGAGTGAAAAATTTGATAAACAGGGTGACTATATTCGCCGCCATGTTCCCGAGCTGGCGGAGATGCCGGCCAAATATATTCATGCGCCTTGGTTGGCGCCGGCGGAGATTCTGGCTGCGGCAGGAGTGGAAATTGGCACTGACTATCCAGCGCCGATTATCGATATCAAAGAGTCTCGAGAGCGCGCTCTGGCGGCCTTTAAAATGACCAAGAACGATATACTCTAAAGATAAAAAATATCTATTGGTTAGCACGGGAGTTAGGTGCTAAAAAGGAAAGGTGCTAGAAGTTAGGTGCTAGAAGTTAGGTGCTAGAAGTTAGGTACTAGTAGTAGGCGCTTGTGCGGGCAGGGATTTTTTTTCTGACAAGGCAAAAATGCACGCAGGGAGAAAGCTTATGTTTATAAGCGACCGACTGAGTACATTTTTAACGCCGTCAGAAGACAAAATAACCAGCGTACTAGTGCCGAAAGTGACGCATGCCGGTAAAGACCATGGCCATACCATGTTCGTTTGCGGCGGCAACCACTTCATCATCACGCATCGAACCACCGGGCTGAATCACACAGCTAATACCAGCAGCTGCTGCATTATCAATACCGTCGCGGAAGGGGAAGAAGGCATCTGATGCCATTACCGCACCGGCCACTTCAAGTCCTGCATGCTCGGCTTTAATGCCAGCAATACGCGCGGAATTAATACGGCTCATCTGGCCAGCGCCAACACCTACAGTACGGTTGTCTTTGGCATAAATAATCGCGTTAGATTTGACCATCTTGGCGACTTTCCAGGCGAACATCATATCGGCCATTTCGTCATTGTTTGGCACCCGGTCGCTGACAACTTTCAGATCTTTCTCTGCAACCATACCGTTATCGCGATCCTGAATTAACAGGCCGCCATTAACACGCTTGTAGTCAAAGTCCTGTGGTCGCTCAGCACCCCAGGTTCCGCACTCCAGCAGACGTACATTCTTTTTCGCCGTGATCACGGCAACTGCTTCCGCAGATACCGAGGGGGCGATAATCACTTCAACAAATTGCTTCTCGCAGATATCTGCAGCAGTGGCTGCATCCAACTCACGGTTAAAAGCGATAATGCCGCCGAAGGAGGATTCTGGATCCGTGGCAAAAGCCAGCTGGTAAGCCAGGTTAATATCCGTAGCCACGGCAACACCGCAGGGATTGGCATGCTTGACGATAACGCAGGCCGGTTGATCAAATTGCTTTACACATTCCAATGCAGCGTCGGTATCGGCAATATTGTTAAAGGATAATTCTTTACCCTGTAACTGTTTGGCGGTGGCGACACTGGCTTCAGTGGGATTGGCTTCAACATAGAACGCGGCTTTCTGGTGAGGGTTTTCACCGTAGCGCATCTCTTGCGTCTTGTAGTACTGAACATTAAACGTGTCCGAGAAGTTGCGCGCCTGGTTGTCGATATCACGGGCGCCAAAGTAGTTGGCGATCATGCCGTCGTACACCGCTGTGTGTTCAAAGGCTCTAACCATCAGCTGATAGCGCGAGCTGTAATCCAGCTGGCCGTCATTGGCAGACATCTCATCGATCACTGCTTGATAGTCGTCGGCGTTAACCACTATGGCCACGTCTTTGTGGTTCTTAGCTGCTGAACGAACCATGGTCGGACCGCCGATATCAATATTCTCAATCGCGGTGGGCAAGGTGCAGTTGGGGTCGGCAACGGTTGCGGCGAACGGGTAGAGGTTAACCACAACCATGTCGATGGGCTTGATGCCATACTCTGCCATCACTTCATCATCGGTGCCGCGACGTCCGAGAATACCGCCGTGAACTTTCGGGTGCAGAGTCTTAACGCGACCGTCCATCATCTCCGGAAAACCGGTGTAATCCGATACTTCAGTTGCTGCAATATCGTTCTCTCTGAGCAGGCGAAAAGTGCCGCCAGTGGAGAGTATTTCAACACCCTGTGCGGTGAGTGCACGGGCAAAGTCGACAATGCCGGTTTTGTCAGAAACGCTGATTAAGGCGCGTGAAACTTTTTTCAGGTCGCTCATAGAGTCCTCAAGGAAGATTACAGAAGGTCGTATTGTTTTAATTTTTTACGCAGGGTGCCGCGATTAAGGCCGAGAGTTTCCGCGGCCCTACTTTGATTTTGTCTGGTGTAAGCCATTACTGCTTTGAGCAGCGGTGGTTCGACTTCGGCCATCACTATGTCATAGAGATCGTGAGTTGCCTGACCGTCGAGATCGGAAAAGTAGCGTTGCATGGCTTCAGTAACACTCTGCTGCAGAGACTGCTGTTTGCTGGTCGGGTCTTTGGATGGAGAGCCAGTGCCGGTCTGTGCATACTTCATGCCGCTAATTCCTGAAAAATATGGGGTTGCTGGAAGAACTGTTGCAGCAGGTGCTGCTGCTCAAGATGATCTTCTATCTTGTTAAAATGGCGGGCAAATTCCTTTCCACCTGGCAGCACACTGAAATACCAGCCGATATGCTTGCGGGCAATTTTTACCCCGGCATAGGCACCGTAAAATTCATGCAGTGCTAATAGGTGGCGGCAGACCACCAGACCAATTTCTTCGGTGGACGGTTTGGCTGAGGCTTCGCCATGTTCAAGAAAATGGTTTATTTGATTAAAGATCCAAGGATTGCCTTGGGCGCCTCGACCAATCATCACTGCGGCGGCGCCGGTATGTTCTAAAACAGCCAGGGCTTTTTCCGGAGTGGTGATATCGCCATTGGCGATCACCGGAATCGACAGCGCCGCGACAACGTTGGCTATGGTGTCGTATTCCACTTCTTTGACAAAGCGACAGGCGCGGGTGCGACCGTGAATAGCCAGAGCGGCAATGCCAGCATCTTCAGCTATCTTGGCAATGGTCACGGCATTGCGATTTTGTCGGTCCCAGCCTGTGCGAATCTTTAGGGTCACTGGCACATCGACACTGTCGACAACTGCGCGGAGAATATCCTGCACCAAATCTGGATGTTGCAGCAACGCCGATCCGGCTGCTTTTTTGAGGACTTTTTTGGCTGGGCAGCCCATATTAATATCGATAATTTCAGCGCCTTGCTGAACATTAAAGCGGGCAGCTTCAGCCATCATAAGAGGATCATAGCCGGCAATCTGAACCGATCGCGGTGCCGGTTCATCGGCAAACTGAATGCGCAATTTGGACTTTCTACTGGACCAGGTACTGGGATCCGCAGCGACCATTTCCGATACCACCATTCCCGCACCCATCTCACGACAGAGCTGACGAAAGGGGAGATCAGTTACACCTGCCATAGGTGCCAACACTGTCTTTCGGTTGATCTGATAGGGGCCGATACTAAACAAATTCGCCTCGGGGTTAATGGGCTGGGCTTGACGGGCGACAATGATACCCTGAGATTAGCTGATTAAAAAGTGATCAATTGAAAAAGAATGGTTTATTATTCTTTCAGCTCGACAGAATAATTGATCGCCGTTGCGCCGGGGTCGACGAGGCTGAAATTGACTCGTCTTTGGTTGCCATTGGGAATCAAGCTGGCCTCTGCTCCAAGGCTCCCTGTGTCGTCCTGTAAATACTCACTAGCTAAAAACATGCGCTCGGCGACAAGCTGGTTTTCCATATCGGAAAACTGCAGAGTAATTTTGGGGTAGGGTTGGTCAAACAGCCCATGGTTCTCAATAATCAGATCCACCGCTAGGGCGCCGGGTTGGCTTGGATGAGATTGAACAAGGAGTTGTTTGACTGCGAGCTTATCTATATCGCGAAACAGTTCAACTGTGCAGCCGCTGTAGTTGCAGAATTCAATCAATGGTTCGCGATAGCTTTCAGTCTGGCTGAGTTCGCGGCTAAAGAAGTAGCTGTACTGTGCGGCCAATAGTATTGCGCCGATTAAAATCACAACTAGCTTGGCGCAAATTCTGCTGGGTTTCTGATCTTCTGTTAAAGCTTGCTGCTGGCCAAATTCACTATGAAGCAGCTCGGTCATAACCGGAAGTTTAGCCGTATCTTCAGGTTGTTCTCTGCTCTCTTGTTGGGAGGCAATCTTATGGTCGTTGGCATTAAAGACAGTCATACACTTTCCGCAGCGCACCATGCCGCCAGCTGCCGCTAGTTGCTCAGGGGTTAGGCGGAATTTGATGGCGCAGTTAGGGCAGCCAGTGGTGAGTTGTGACATGGAGTTTCCAGCTGGTGTTTCGCTGAGTTTAGCAGCATAAGAAGCCTGTCGCTTATTAGATCGTGCTATTAACGGCCTCAGGCTTTCTGTCGGCTCAAGCTATTTACAGGCTCAGGCTGTTTATAGGCTCAGGCTGTTTTACGCGCTGCCAGCTGCGCCCACTCGGTTTCGATTGCCGGATTATCGAAGTTAAAATTGGCGAGATAGGGTTGCGAAACCGCATCAATCTGATGCTCAAGTAAACCGGACAAGCAGATCAAGCCATTGCTCGCGGTCAGCGCTGTAAGCTTGGGGGCCAGTTCAATTAATGGCGCAGCAAGAATATTGGCTAACATGGTCTGCCCAATAACGTCGCTGGGAAGATCTTCAGGCAGGTAGGTGCTAATGCGTTCGGCGGCGATATTATTGCGCTCGGCATTATCCCTTGTGGCCAGCAGTGCTTGAGGATCATTGTCTACAGCGATCACTTTTTTCGCACCCAGCAGCAGTGCGGCTATACCTAAAATACCCGAGCCGCAGCCGTAATCGATTACTGTTTGCCCGGTTAAATCTTGCCTGTCGAGCCAGCGCAGGCAGAGGTGCGTTGTCGGATGACTGCCGGTGCCAAAGGCCAGGCCTGGATCCAGACTGAGGTTAATGCCGTCAGGATCTGGCGGTGCAATCCAGCTGGGACAGATCCACAGGCGTTCGCCACATTTCATTGGTGAAAAATATTTCTTCCACTCCTGAGACCAGTCTTTATCTTCCAGTTGCTGCCAGCTCTGCTGCAGTGTTTGAGTCGTGAGTTGCTCGAGCTGTGCCGATGTCTCCACTGTATCTGTGTCGTCGGCGAACAGGGCTTTAATAATGCAGTTATCCCACAGCGGCGTCTCGCCAACGCCGGGCTCCAAAATAGGCTGGTCGGCGGCGTCTTCAAGGGTCACTGAAACGGCGCCCAGTTCGAGCAGTGCATCTTCAATTGCACTGCTGGCATCACGGGTGCTAGCAACAATCAGCTGGAGCCATTGCATAGGAGGGGCCTAATTTGGAGAGCGAGTTAGATAAAACGCGGGGCTGTAAATTACAGCCCGAGTTTTTTCTCAAGATAATGAATATTGACGCCGCCTTTCTTGAACTCAGGATCGCGAACCAGATCCTGATGCAATTCAATATTGGTTTTTATACCGTCAATCATCATTTCGTCTAAGGCGTTGCGCATACGCGAAAGCGCCGAGTCACGGTCACGACCATAGGTAATAATCTTGCCTATAAGGGAGTCGTAATTCGGTGGCACGCGATAGCCGTTGTAGATATGGGAGTCCACGCGCACACCGTTGCCACCAGGGGCATGATAAGAGGTAATTGTGCCGGGCTGTGGCATAAAGGTCACTGGATCTTCAGCATTAATTCGGCACTCAAACGAGTGGCCGCGGAAGATAACATCTTTCTGAGCAAAGCTAAGGGGCCGCCCGCTGGCGATCAGTAGCTGCTCTTTAACAATGTCGATTCCGGTAATCATTTCCGAAACAGGATGCTCTACCTGAACCCGAGTGTTCATTTCGATAAAGTAAAAGCCACCATTTTCATAGAGAAATTCAAAGGTGCCGGCGCCGCGATAACCAATTTCGATGCAGGCTTTGGTGCAGCTTTCAAATACTGCCTGGCGCGCTTCTTCGGGAATGCCTGGAGCTGGAGCCTCTTCTAAAACCTTCTGGTGACGTCGCTGCAACGAACAGTCACGATCACCCAGATGAATCGCATGGCCCTGACCATCTGAGAGCACCTGAACTTCAACATGACGAGGATTTTGTAGAAACTTCTCCATATAAACAGTGCCATCACCAAATGCTGCCTCAGCTTCGCTTTTGGTAATTGCCACAGAGTTAACCAGAGTCTCTTCACGTTCGACAATACGCATACCGCGACCACCGCCCCCTGAAGCTGCCTTGATAATAACCGGATAGCCAATTTTATTGGCCATCGCGCGAAGAGCAGCCGGGTCATCATTCAATGGGCCGTCGGAGCCAGGTACAGTAGGGACACCAGCCGCTTTCATTGCCTTAATCGCCGCAACCTTGTCGCCCATAATGCGGATGCAGCCGGCGGTTGGTCCGATAAAGACAAAGCCGCTATTTTCTACCTGCTCTGCAAAGTCAGCGTTCTCGGCAAGAAAACCATAACCTGGATGGACCGCTGTGGCGCCGGTCACTTCCATGGCGCTGATAATAGCCGGAATATTCAGATAGCTTTTTGCTGAAGGGTTGGGGCCGATACAGATCGACTGATCAGCCAACATGACATGTTTTAGATCGGCATCCACTTTCGAGTGAACGGCAACGGTCTTAATGTCCAATTCTTTACAGGCGCGCAGAATGCGCAGAGCAATCTCGCCGCGATTTGCGATCAGGACTTTTTCGAGCATGATTTTATCCCTGGCTACAATTAAACGATGGTGAACAGTGGCTGATCGTATTCGATAGGCTCGCCGTCTTCGGCAAGTATGGCACCAATGGTACCGGCTCTATCGGCTTCGATCTGATTCATCATTTTCATGGCTTCGAGTATGCACAGCACGTCACCCGCTTTGACTGTGCTGCCGACAGTAACAAAGGCAGCGGAATCTGGTGAAGGCGATGCATAGTAAGTGCCAACCATAGGTGATTTAACAACGTGTCCAGCCAGTTCGTCAGGGGCTGTGGCTACAGCGGCTGCAACGACGGGAGCTGCAGCGGGCGCTGCAATAGCTGCCGGTTGCTGTGCAACTGGTGCTGGAGCAGCGTAAGCTTGCATGGGCACGCCGCGACTGATGCGTACGGATTCCTCACCTTCGGTAATTTCCAGTTCATTGATGTTCGACTCTTCGAGCAGTTCAATGAGTTTTTTTACTTTACGAATATCCATGTAGTTTTCTCTTTCTTAAATGAATTCTAAAATGAGGTTTAAATCAGCTATCAAAAGCTTAGTTTAGCTTGCCGAGCGCTGCTTGTAGGGCTAGCTTGTAACTGTTCGCGCCGAAGCCGCAAATTACGCCTTCAGCAATATCGGAAAAATAGGAGTGGTGGCGGAAGGCCTCTCGAGCATGAACATTGGAGAGGTGGACTTCGATAAACGGAATTTCAACACCCAGTAGCGCATCGCGCAGGGCAATACTGGTGTGAGTGAAAGCGCCGGGATTAATGATAATGAAGTCGACGGCTTCGTTGCGAGCGTCGTGAATTCTCTGGATGAGCTCAAATTCGGCGTTGCTTTGCAGTGTCGCAAGACTGTGCCCGGCTGCCGCTGCCTGAGTAACCAGGGCAGCATTAATTTGCTCAAGAGATTCGGCGCCATAAATTTCTGGCTCTCGAGAGCCGAGTAAATTTAGGTTTGGACCATGAAGTACCAGTAGTGAAGCCATTGGATCCCTCGGAAATAGGTTGGTTACCAGATTGAGGGAAGTCTGCCCGAAAATAAAAGTACTGTCCATGAATACTTGGATAAATACTATTTTCGACGAACTTAGCAGAAAATGCCGACGTTATTTAACATTATGGCCGTATTTTCTTTTTGCGCTTTTACTGAAACGGCGACGTTAGCGTTTTTTAGGGCAGTTTTCACGGCCAAAAAGGCTAAAAAGCGATAAAATCCGCTAAAATCTATAAAAATCTTAAATAAATAGCCTAAAATCTGCGAAATTAATTAATCGCTTGGTTGAGTGCATCAATAACCGTTGATTCGGTGAGAATTTGCGGAAGAATTGCCGCCTCACCTTGGCCTCGAGGATAGAGCAGGTAAAGTGGCACGCCGCTGCGATTGAAGCGCCCAAGCAGTTCGGTGATCTGCGGGTCGCTGTTGGTCCAGTCGCCCTTGAGATAGCTAATGCCGTTGTCGCGCATCAATCCCATCACCTTTTCTGAGTTCAGTGCAACGCGCTCATTCACTAAACAGGTAATGCACCAATCCGCAGTAAGGTTGATAAATACAGGCTGATTGTCGTCGCGCAACTCAGCGAGCAGCTCTGGTGAGTAAGTCAGAAATTCCGGTTCCACCTTCGATTCAGAGATAGCCGCTACAGGCACAGCCAGAGCGGCCGCAAATGTCGCAGCTGCTAAAAGTCGGGTTAATGGCTTGCTGTTGAGTTTCCATATCCACATGCCCATCACCAGTAGAATTAGGCCGATGATCACCGCTGCTGCGACATCTATAGAGGTCTGACGCCCAGCAACCCAGAGCAACCAGACGGCGGTCATATAGATTGGGAAGGCGAGAAACTGCTTAAACACATCCATCCAGGGACCAGGCTTCGGCAGTCGCTTGGTGAGACCGGGAATCCAGGCCAGCAGAATAAAGGGTAGCGCCATGCCGAGGCCGAGAAAGGCAAACACTAATACGGCGATAGAGGCCGACTGGCTAATTGCAAAGCCCAGTGCCGGACCCATAAAAGGTGCAGTGCAGGGACTGGCAACTGTGGTGGCCAGTACACCAGTCATGAAGGAAGAGCGCAGGCCTTCTTCACCTTGGCTGTTTTGCCCCACCGACATCAGGCTGCTGCCGATCTCGAGATATCCAGAGAGCCCAAGGCCCATAACAAAAAACAAATAGATCAAAAAGATGACAAATAGCGGCGACTGCAGTTGAAAGCCCCAGCCAATGCTCTCTCCCGCAGCGCGCAGAGACAGCATAGCTATAGCAATTACCACAAAGCTGGAGACTACACCTGCGGTGTAGACCAGTCCGTGAATATGTCGGCTGCGATCGGTTTTGTGATTCATGGTGAAGCTCAATACCTTGATCGACAGGATCGGAAATACGCAGGGCATCAGGTTGAGAATCATGCCGCCAGCCAGGGCAAAGAGTAGCACCAGGGCCAGAGGCAGAGATTCGGTATCACTACTGTTGCTGGCTGTTTGTGGTGCAGTAAAAGGTTGGCTGCTGATTTCAACAATGCCGTTTATCAGATCTATATCCAGCCACTGTTTATAGGGGGGGTAGCAGAGTCCTGCATCGGCGCAGCCCTGAGATTCAATTTCCAGGCTTAGTCGAGTTGCCTCGGTGGTGAAGGGCAGCTCAACGGTGGTCTGCTTATAGTAGACCTCGAGTTCTTTCTCGAAATACTCATCCCACTTCACTAGGCCGCTGCCAAATTGTGGCGCTGCCAGAACAGCACTGCTATCCATAGATCCAAACTTAAAGCGATCACGGTATAAGTAGTAGCCGTCGCGGATAGTCCAGTTGAGTAAAAGTCGTTGGTCTTCAACTACAACATTGACGCTATAGGCCTGTTCAACCGGAACAAACTCCGGGCTAGCGATCTCGTTTGCCCAGCTGTTTTGGTCAGCCTTGGAGAGAAAATCATTCTCTGCCGTGGCAGTTATCCAGACGGACATCAGAGCTAGGCTCAGTAGGAGGTTCCGCATTGTTATTTTCATAGCCTTTTCGCTGTATTATTCATAACTGTATTTCGGTATAGCGCTAGTATAATGCAGGGAGATACGTAACCGCGCGCTAAACTGATTTCAATTCTTTATCAGGCGCGATTTAAGTCAGATCAATAATGCCGGTTTGCGATCAATATTCTGATCACATGCTATAGTTTCAACAAGGAATCCTATGAATACTCGATTAATCTATTGTTTTGTTTTTTGTCTTGCCATTCCTTTTGGTCTGGCGGCAAGCGCCTCTGGCTTCTCGGTTGAGAACGCCTACATGCGGGCTATGCCTCCAGGGCGAACGGCAACGGCGGCCTTTTTGTCGGTGACCAATAACCATGACAAAGCCTGTTCTATTATCGGCGGCAGTACTGCGATCGCGGCTAAGTTGGAGATCCACCAGCAACTGATGAGCGACGGTATGATGAAAATGCGACCGGTTACTGCGCTGACAGTTGCCGCTGGTGAAACCCTTCTATTGCAGCCTGGTGGATTTCACCTGATGTTGCTCGGTATAGACGCTGAATTAGTGCCGGGTGAAACTCATGGCGTGAGTTTGCAAACCGAGGACTGCGGCGCTATCGAAATCACCGCTGAGGTGCGTAGCTTGTTTAATAGATCTGCTCCTGCAGAGAATACTCATGATCATTCCATGCACGATCACTCGGGCCATAGCATGCACAAGATGAAAAAAGACGGTATGAATAAATGAGATTTTGGCGTCGAGTAAAAAGCGTTAGGCAAAAACCCTTTCTGGATGCCGCCGAGAAAATTGCCGATGGCTATGTGGATAATCAGAGATCGGCCTATCTGCGCTACACACTGGTTACCTTATTGATTGTCGGCTTGTTGTTACTCGGCCTCGGTTGGTACTGGAGTGATGAGCCCGACCTTTTTGATGTACGTGCCGAAACAGAAAAAGCACTGGCGGGTAAGCCTCTGGTTGTAGGCGCCACGACTACTGCAACCTTGATCCATACTATTGAAGTACTGCTGCACAAGCCCGGCGGTTATCTCAGTAATGACATGATGCCCCCTGGTGTTTGGTTAGATAATATTCCCAGCTGGGAGTTTGGCGTTCTGGTCCAGATTCGCGATCTCAGCAAAGCTAACCGAGAGGCATTTAGTCGCTCGCAATCCCAGTCAACCGAAGATCATGATCTGGCCATCGCCGAGCCGCGACTGCATATTGATCACAGCAGGTGGGCAGTGCCCTGGCCTGAGTCTGAATATGCTGAGGGACAGCAATATTTTCGCCGCTACCTCGAGCGGCTCGCGGATACACAGGCCCCAGACGCACAGTTTTTTGCTCGAGCGGACAACCTTCGCTATTGGTTGAGCACAGTTGAAACCCGTCTTGGCAGCCTGTCTCAGAGACTCTCCGCCAGTGTTGGTCAGCGGCGTATTAATACCGATCTCTCCGGTGATGCTGCAGGTCGTCAGTCGACCCAGAGCGCACAGGAAATCGAGGTAAAAACCAACTGGCTTGAGATCGATAATGTGTTCTATGAAGCCCGTGGCACCACCTGGGCACTGCTGCACTTTTTAAAAGCTGTGGAAGTCGACTTTGCCGATGTGCTCAATCGTAAAAATGCGATTACCAGTTTGCAGCAGATTATCCGCGAACTGGAAATGAGCCAGCAGCCAGTTAATGCGCCGGTTATTGTCAATGGTGAAGGTTTTGGTTTGCTAGCTAATCATTCATTGGTTATGGCCTCTTATATCAGTCGTGCCAATGCGGCGATTATTGATCTTCGGGAGCTGCTCTCTCAGGGATAAGATTGACGTAACAATAAGGCTGTAGATTCAGCCCCCATATAAAGGGGTAAAAGCTCAAAGGATTAAAGGGGCAAAGGATGAACGATATCTTCCACATGAAAGGAGTTGGTGGAGCAGGGTCCGAGTTAAGTCGAGCCCTAATTGCGGCGCGCCTACAGGGGGGCGTGATGGTTGTGGATCGCAATCTCAGGGTGGTGATGATCGACCGCAAAGCCGCGGATTTCTGTCAGGTCTCTTCAGGTCAGTCTCAAGGCAAGCGTTTCTACGCGCTATTTCCAGGGCTATTGGGCAGTGGCTTCTCTGGAGAGCTACATCAAATTATCAGCTCCGCCGGCAACAGCCGTTTTACTCGGCCAGCGGACAACAGTCTGTTGGATCAATTCACTGAGGCTTTTTCCCGCGACAGTTCTTCACTGTTGGGGGTGTCTATGACAGCTTATGATGATGGTTCTAATAACTACTGTCTGATCCGCTTTACTCTGCAGGCTGCGACCAAAAACACTACTGACAAAAAAACCCTCGCGGACGAAAGGACTCTAGATAACGCCAGTTTAAAAAATGGTATAAAAAATGGTGCAAAAGCTAGTTTAAAAACTAATCCAGAAACAGAAAGCACCGAGCTAACTGATCATCATCCTGAAACATTCGTTGTTGATAAAAACTGCGCTTATATAACCGCCGATCAATTTGGTTTTATCTCTCAGATTAGCACTGCCGCAGAAACATTATTTGGCTACAGCAGTGAACTATTACTCGGCAGTTCGGTGCGCACACTATTCCCCGGCCTCGATGACATGCATGGGCTTGACCTGGTGGAAAATATTAATAGCCTTGCTACTCAGCATAATCAGGGTTATGTACTGGCCGCCACATGCCATGGTGAAAGTCGTTATCTGGATATCAAACTATTTCATTCGGCGACCGATGAAGGTCAGATGATTATTCTCTGTAACGATTGCACTCGGGTTAGTCAGCAGGCCGAGGAGCTAATTAACCGCGGCGAGTTGTACGATCTCACTTCTCGTCATATTGCCGACGCCGTGGCGCTTGTCGATGCCGAAGGTTTTGTCTTGGAGATGAACCCGATTGCTGAACAGCTATTGGGTTTTAAATTGGACAAATCCAAGCCTGTACAGATTCATGCGGCCATGCCTCTGGCTAATGAAGACTCAGGCATTGCTGAAACGCCGGTTCAGGATGCCCTAAACAAGGCCCTCAATGTTGAATCCAATCAGTCGCTGTTATTAAAGGTGCGTGGCGCAGCGCCGGTGAGTGTTTCGGTGTCCGCGTTTCCATTGCGCGATGCCATGGGCCGTATTGTTAAGTGCTTGGTTATCTTTAGGCCTCTCAGTGAAGCGCGCCGGGTTTCCAGTCGCCTGCAGTGGCAGTCGATGCATGATTCCTTAACCGGATTACCAAACCGAACATCACTCTCTAAACGCATTCAAAAAGCCATTGAAATTGCTCGCCAGGAGGGAGCAATGCACGCGCTGCTCTATATCGACCTGTATAACTTTTCAGTGATCAACGATACCAGTGGGCACACCGCCGGCGATGAACTGTTAAAAGAATTTGCTCAGTTGCTGATTAGACTTGCAGGGCCCAGTGATATTGCCGCGCGTATCGGCAATGACGAGTTTGCCCTGCTGATACATAGAGTCAATTACGACAAGGCAATGATGCTGGCAGAGCGTATTCTGGCCGAGCTCAAAGAGCTGCGGGTTCCCTGGGAAGGGGAGGTGTTGAAAATTGGCGCGAGTATTGGCGCCATACTGATTGATGACACAGCACTTTCAGATATAGACCTGATGATCTCGGCAGGCTCATCCTGCGCCACGGCGCGAGACAAGGGCAGAAACAAAATTCACTTCCAGTCATTTAATGAAGAGGTTGCTCGGCGGCGCAGTCTTGCTACCAGCATGCCGAAAATTGTCTCGGCCCTGGACGAAGATCGCTTCACGCTATTTGCCCAGCCGATCGTACCTCTAAATGGCACTGCCGCAACGGCTAAATGTTATGAGGTACTGGTGCGAATGCGTGAAAGTGACGGCACTATTTTACCGCCCTCAGAGTTTATTCCCGGCGCCGAACATTTTTCATTGATCGATGATCTGGATAAGTGGGTATTCAGTCATTCATTAAAGTTTCTTCAGCGCCTGCAGGCCAAAGGCTCACCACTGCCACTGCTCTCGGTAAACCTCTCCGGCAGCACTGTTGGAGATGAGAATGCCATTGACTATATTCTCAGGGGTTTTAGTGACACCGGAATCTCACCAAAGCATATTCAGTTCGAAATCACCGAGACTGCAGCGGTCAAACATCTGCAAGAAGCCAAGCGACTGATCTCCACATTGCGCTCGGTGGGTGTGTCCATTGCACTGGATGATTTTGGTAGTGGGCTGTCGTCATTTGCCTATCTAAAGGAATTGCCCATCGACTGCCTGAAGATTGATTCGAGTTTTATCAACACCATGGAAAACAGCGATGTGGACTATTCCGTGGTCAGCACCATCAATCACCTGGGTCATATCATGGGTGTCACCACGGTGGCGGAGGGAGTGGAAAATGAAAATCAGCTGCGCCTGCTAAAGAAAATCGGTGTCGACTACTTGCAGGGCTTTCTCTTTCAGCACCCACAGCCGCTGGATCAATTTGGCCGCTAAGTTCGCGAGCCTAAAACGTTTACTTCAATCCTTCTTTGAGACCATCGTACTCGGCGCTGTGCAGACGTGGGCCATATTGACCGACCACCGCGCTGGCGGCACGATTGGCAAATACTGCTGCGGACAGGCATGAATAACCTTGGGTAATACCGTAGAGATAGGCGCCGGCGAACATATCACCTGCGCCATTAGTATCAACGGCGGTAATAGGCTGTGCCGCTGCGCGCAGATAGTCGCTGCCATCAAATACCACTGAGCCTTCGCTGCCAAGCGTGACTGCGAACTGTGCTGCGCTATTTTGCAGCTGTTCTAGGGCCTGATCTAAGTTGTCGGTCTGGCACCAGCTTAGAGCTTCCTGCTTATTGCAGAACAACAGGTCGACGCCATCTCCAACAATGGTTTTTAAAGCGTCACGAAAATATTCGACAATGCCTGGATCAGATAAGCTCAGGGCTATTTTAGTGCCTGCCTGTCTAGCGACTTGGCAGGCTTCAAGAACCGCGTTGAGTGAGCTCTCTCCGGTAACCAGATAGCCCTCAATATAAAGATATTCTGAATCCTCAATGGCTTCTGGATTTACATCGGCAGAGGCCAGGTCGGAGCTGATTCCAAGAAAGGTATTCATGGTACGGTCGGCATCATCAGTAATCATCACCAGGCATTTTCCGGTAATGCCCTGTGACATCTGCGCATCAGAATTGTGGTCGACACCGTTATCCATTAGATCCTGCATATAGAAACGACCGTTTTCATCGCCTGCTACCTTGCAGGATAAAAACCCCTTGCCTCCAAACTGGCTAAGGGAGATAACGGTGTTTGCTGCAGAACCGCCACAGGCGCGCTTCGACATCACCAGGTGATCACTGAGATTGTCCTGTAAAAAATGCTGGCGCTCTTCATCGACCAGAGTCATCAAGCCTTTTTCAATTCCAAGGTCGCTGAGATTTTTTGCACTGACTTCAATTTCTGTATCGACCAAGGCATTGCCCAGACCACAGACGTGATATTTCTTCATTATTATAATCGCCGCTGTCTATGCTTTGGGATAGTGAGTGACAATGCCCTGTTGGGTTGCCAGAAATAATACATCCGCCGCTTTTAGAGCAAAGAAGCCATTGGTCACCACACCTGTAATTTGATTGATCTTTTCTTCCAGGGCTTGAGCAGATGCCACCGGATAGAGATGATGCACATCGAGAATTTGATTGCCATTGTCAGTGATAACGTTTTCACGCCACACTGGATCGCCGCCTAACTTGACCAGTTCCCTTGCTACATAGCTGCGGGCCATTGGAATCACTTCCACTGGTAGTGGAAACTGACCCAGGTAATCGACCCACTTACTCTCGTCGGCAATGCAGACAAACTCATTGGCTACTGCAGTGACAATTTTTTCTCTGGTCAGTGCTGCGCCGCCGCCCTTAATCAACTCAAGGTGGGGATTGGCTTCATCGGCGCCATCTATATAGATGGTAATTTCTGCTGCCGCATTGAGCTCGATAACCTCGATACCATGGCTGCGCAAGCGCTCTGCTGAGGCATCCGAGCTTGCTACTGCAGCCTGGAAGCTATTTTTGTGCTCGGCGAGCAAATCAATAAAGCAGTTGGCTGTTGAACCCGTGCCTATGCCAACAATACTCTCGGGGTTGATCTTACTTAATGTGTACTCGACTGCAGCGGCAGCTACCGCGAGTTTTAATTGATTCTGATCCACCTGTGACCTCACCGGTTAAATGTTTTTGTAAGGGCGCAATTATACGGTGATAAGCGCAATAAAACAGATTCATCGCTTTCAGGCTGGCGTAAATCTGCTTATCAACTTACCATTGATTCTTCAGACTCAGATTATGGAATCTTCATGCCCCACAAGTACGTGAAAAAAATTCTCGATGCGCGTATCTATGACCTGGTAATCGAAACGCCAATCGATCCAGCGCCACTGCTCTCTCAGCGACTGAATAATAATGTGTTGTTAAAGCGCGAAGACCTGCAGCCGGTGTTCTCTTTTAAGTTGCGCGGGGCTTACAACAAGCTGCGTCAGCTCACTGATGAGCAGCGCGCCACCGGTGTGATTGCCGCCTCGGCGGGAAACCATGCTCAGGGTCTGGCTCTTGCCTCAAAAAAGATGGGTGTTAAGGCAACCATTGTGATGCCCAAGACAACTCCGCAAATTAAAGTGGACGCGGTCCGCGCTCGCGGTGCCAAAGTCGTTTTGATTGGCGACAACTACGATGCAGCATCCGCTCATGCGCAAAAGCTGGTTGAAGAAAAGGGTTTGGTTTATATCCACCCCTTTGATGATCCGGACGTTATTGCTGGGCAGGGCACAATTGGTATGGAGATCTTGCGTCAGTTACCCGGTGATTTGGATGTGATTTTTATCGCTGTGGGTGGCGGTGGTCTCTGTGCTGGCGTCGCAGCCTATGTTAAATATGTGCGCCCGGATGTAAAAATTATTGCTGTGGAAGCCAACGATAGCGCTTGCCTGGATGCGGCCTTAAAAGCTGGCCGGCGAGTACGCCTGAAAGAAGTGGGCATTTTTGCCGACGGCACTGCTGTGGCACAAATTGGTAAAGAGACCTTCCGTTTACTGAAAGACTTGGTGGATGAAGTGATCACCGTTAGTACTGACGAAATCTGTGCGGCAATTAAAGATGTCTACAGCGACACTCGAGCCATTTGCGAGCCGTCTGGTGCTATGGGTTTGGCTGGCCTTAAAAAATATGTCGAGCGGGACGGGGTAAAGGGAAAGACATTGCTGTCGATCCAGTGCGGCGCGAATATAGATTTTGATCGTCTGCGCTATATTTCTGAGCGCACCGAAATTGGTGAAAAGCGCGAAGCGGTATTAGCAGTGACCATCGATGAAAAGCCGGGCAGTTTTAAATTATTTTGTAAGGCCATGCAGAAGCGCAATATCTCTGAATTTAATTATCGCTTTAGCGATGCCAATAAAGCCCATATCTTTGTTGGTGCCCAGGTAGTTGATGATGAAGATCGTCACCTGCTAGTGGCTGAGCTGCGTGAACAGGGTTACAGAGTGGCCGATATGACTGACAACGAAGTGGCAAAATCTCATATCCGCCATATGGTTGGTGGGCGTTCACCCCAGGTGGGAGAAGAGCAGGTATTTCGCTTTGAGTTTCCCGAACGACCCGGTGCGCTATTGAACTTTCTCACTCAGCTGGGTGGTGGGTTTAATATTTCGATGTTTCACTATCGCAACCATGGTTCGGCTTTTGGTCGCGTATTGGTGGGCATTCAGGCATCGAAGAAAGACCTTAAGACGTTGTCGGGGTTTCTCGACAACCTGGGTTACCACTATGTTAACGAAACTGAAAACGAAGCCTATCAGTTCTTTCTTGGATCTTAGGCTTTAGGATTTAAGAGTCTGAGTCTTTGGAATCTTGAGTCTTTTAAAATTAAACCTTCTAGATTTTCACATTCGGCCCCAAGGGGCCGAATGCTGAATCCATTAAAGCAGGTCGGCAATCTGGCGGATCTGAATTGCTTCAATACCGTCGCCAGCCAGCGTATCTGATATCACTACCACACGATCTTCCGGCGAAAACTCATCGCGATTAATCATAATTGCTGCGGCAGCTGCCAGAGTTGCATCGGAATTTTGGCCAAAATCAATTTGATAGCTGAGCACATTGCGGTTCAAAACCAGCTGGCGTCTTGTGACTCCGCTGTTGGTAAAGGCGCAGATAATCGGTTCCTGGGGGTGACAGTTGGTCACGCGGTTAGCCATGCGGCCACGCTTGGTGGGCACAATAATCGCCTTCGCTGAAATCGCTTCCGCAAGATTGACTGCCGCTTTGGCGATCTGCTGCTTGTCCCCTTCGATCACTAAGTTGTCGGTAAATCTCAGGCCGCGACTACTTTCTGTTGAACGGGCAATGCGATCGAGAATCTCAACGCACTTAACCGGGTACTTACCGACGGTCGTTTCACCGGAGAGCATAATCGCATCCGCTTCTTCGTATACCGCATTGGCAACATCGGTCACCTCGGCACGAGTGGGGTTGGGGTTTTCAATCATCGACTCTAGCATATGGGTCGCGACTATGGCGCGTTTACCCATCTCCGCGCAGGTGCGCAGAATGCGTCGCTGAATCCGAGGCAACACTTCGAGGGGCACTTCAACACCGAGATCGCCACGGGCCACCATCACGCCATCGGCGGCTTCGATAATCTCGACCATATTGGTCACCGCTTCCTGATCTTCCAGCTTGGCGATCACTTTGATAGTGTCGGCCTTGTCGCCGAGCAGCTCGCGCAGTTCACGAATATCTTCAGCCTGGCGGACAAAGGAGAGGGCGATAAAGTCCACATCCAGAGACATGCCGAATTCGATATCGCGGCGATCTTTTTCTGTAATAGCTGGCAGATTGACACGAATGCCGGGCAAATTGACGTGGCGTTTGCTTTTCAGCAGGCCGCCATCGATCACCTTGCACTGCATGACCCGCTCTTCTTTACTCAGTACTTCAAGATTAATCAGGCCATTGTCCACAGTGATAATGTCGCCAATACCCACATCTGTAATTAGGTCTTCGTAGTTGATATGGATTGAGGATGATTCCACATCCTCGGCTCCGCGAGCCACGATGGAGACTGTGTCACCATCGTTGAGGTGCAGATCATTGGCCATATCACCGGTGCGAATCTCAGGACCCTGAGTGTCGAGCAATACAGCGATTGGGTGGTTGAGCTTGAGGTTGAGAACGCGAATGGCGTCAATGACTTTACGGTGGGACTCATGAGTGCCGTGGGACATATTCAGTCGCGCCACATTCATGCCAGCATTGGCCAGATTTTCCAACATTTCCAGCGAGTCTGTCGCCGGGCCAATGGTGCAAATTATT